>JANOVW010000539.1:0-5720 GCA_031417575.1 Rhodoferax sp.
GTTCATCGGCACCACCATAAACCCGCCCAAGGCGCCGAGCAAAATAAAGAAGGGCGTGGCGACCCAGACGTTGTCGACAAATATCAGCGCAATGATGACCAGGCCCATGGCAATACCCATCGGGATGACTCTGGGGCCGTCTTCAAGCTTCATCCGCATGGAAGCCACTACTGCGCCGCCGGCCAGGCCGATCGCCACCACGCCTTGCAGCGCAGAGGCTTGGGTGACGGTGTAGCCCAATGCCACTGCCGCCCAAGTCAACACAATGGTTTTGAGGTTGCCCGCCGCACCCCAGATCAACGTGGTCGAAGCCAGCGAAATCTGGCCCAGCTTGTCACGCCAAAGGCGCAGGTTGCAGCGCCAAAAATCAGGTAGCAGGCTCGGCAGGCTTTTGGGCATGGGCCGCATTTCGACGCCGGTATCAGGGATGCGGGTATTGAAGGCCGCAGCAATCAGGTAAACCGCAATCAGCACGCTGATGGCCGCTTCTGGCGCGGTGTCGATACCGGTCTCGATCAACGGCAAATCCAGGGCCAAAAGAGAGCGCGCAACCGCCGGGCCGACCAATTGCCCACCCAACAAAACACCGCTAATGATGGAGGCAATAGTCAACCCTTCAATCCAGCCATTGGCCTTGACCAGCTGCGAAGCGGGCAGAAGTTCCGTCAGGATGCCATATTTGGCCGGCGAATAGGCCGCTGCTCCCAGGCCCACAATCGCATATGCCAGCAGCGGGTGGGTGCCAAACAACATCATCAAGCAGCCCACAATCTTGATGAAATTGCTGATGAGCATGACCTTGCCTTTGGGCATCGAATCTGCAAAGGCGCCAACGAAGGGAGCCAGGATCACGTAAAAAAGGGCAAACATGGGCACCAATGCGGCTTGTTGCCATACAGGTGCACCTTCGCTTCGCAACAACTGAATGGCGGCGACAAACAAGGCGTTATCTGCCAGCGAGCTGAAAAACTGCGCTGACATGATGGTGAAAAAGCCGCGTTTCATTTGACGAATAGTTGCATCAGTTCTCCTGTGCCCAACGATGTGTATCTGAGATGTAAAGCGTGTAGGTTATAGCATGCAACTTACCCTTTTATGGCAAGTACCCCTACAGTGATACCCTTTGGGTTTCATGTCCGTTGGTGTTAACCCATGCCCCGCCCGATTCAAGCCTCTGTTCACCTAGCCGCACTGCGCCACAACCTGGCGCAAATTCGCTCCCGCGTGCCCGATGCGAAAGTGTGGGCAGTGGTTAAAGCCAATGCTTATGGTCACGGGATTGAACGGGTTTTCGACGCCTTGCGTGCGGCTGATGGTTTTGCCCTGCTGGATCTGAATGAAGCCCAGCGTGTGCGTGATCTGGGTTGGCGCGGCCCCGTTCTGTTGCTCGAAGGTGCGTTCGAGGCCCGTGATCTGGAGATTTGCTCCCGGCTGGGTCTGTGGCACACCGTCCATTGTGAAGAGCAGATTGATTGGCTCGCTGCCCATAAAACCAATGTGCCGCATCGCGTTTTTCTGAAAATGAATTCTGGTATGAACCGTTTGGGTTTTTCGCCACCCCGTTATCGGGCGGCCTGGACGCGTCTCGATGCGCTACCCCAGGTCGATGAAATTTCACTGATGACTCACTTCAGTGATGCCGATGGAACCAAAGGTGTTGCGGCCCAAATCCAGGCGTTTGAGCGCGCCACGCTGGATTTATCGGGCGAGCGCAGCTTGAGCAATAGCGCGGCGGTTTTGCGGCATGGCTACATCGCGTCGGATTGGGTTCGCCCGGGGATCGCGTTGTATGGCAGCGCACCGGATTTCCCGGCGAATGGGCCAGACGATTGGCTTTTGAAACCTACCATGACCCTTTCTAGCCACCTGCTGGCGGTGCAGCACCTTGAGGCGGGTGATGCCGTCGGTTATGGCTCTTCATTCAAAACCGACAAGCCCATGCGGATCGGTGTGGTGGCGTGCGGTTATGCCGATGGTTATCCGCGCCACTGCAGCACCGGAACGCCGGTTTTGGTCAATGGGGTTAGAACCCGCTTGGTGGGCCGGGTGAGCATGGACATGATCACGGTGGACCTGACTAACGCGCCGGATGCCGGTTTTGGCAGCGAGGTCACCCTATGGGGGAATTCTTCTGGCGGAGCGGTCTTGCCGATTGACGAAGTGGCCCAGGCGGGCCAGACCGTGGGCTATGAGCTGATGTGCGCCTTGGCGGCCCGCGTGCCGGTGAAGTTGGATTAGTCAGCCAAAGGCGACCTGTCGCGGCAGCAAGGGCTCCCGACACACATTGCAAACCACTTGCGGCACGAACGGCTTTCCACAACCTTTGTGGGTTGGAGAAACTGAACTGACCAAGTGAAAATGATGGCGACTGGCCCAACTTGAAAAACACAGGATGTAGCCAAACAGGTCGCGGCTCGCGGGCGTGAGCCGGTAAACCTTTCGCCGCGTGTCGATCAAATCGGCTTGGCACAGTAGCAGGCCGGATTCCACCATGCTGGCCAATCGACGCGCCAACACACTGCTGCCAATTCCCAGCACATGGCTGAGCTGGTCAAAATGATGGCAGCCCAGGAAAAGGGCGGCAACAATCAGAAGAGCCCAGCGGTCTACGCGCAGGCCCAAACCCATTTGACTGCTTTCTTGGGGTGTCAGGCGCACGGCGCGTTGTCTTGGCGCGTTTGCCAACAAAAGCGCGTTGTTGACCTTCAATGAAAAAGTGAAATCATTGAGGCCTGCTTTCTCGCCGCAGGCTGTGCAGGCCAGCTCAGGCACAAATGGATGGCCACACGACCGATGCACCAAACGTTTGGGAAGCGCCAATTGGCGCGAACCCCAACGTCGCTCCCACAGCCACATCATCAGCACGTGGTTGTAGAGAGACAAGCCCTTGTCGGTCAGGTGGTAGCCCAGTCGTTGAGGGCGTACCTGGTAAGGGCGTTGCGTCAGCAGGCCGAGCTCTGTGAGTGCTTTGAGGCGTTGTGTCAGCGTGTGGCGCGGAATATTGAGCCGCTCCTGAAACTCATCAAAACGCCGCACGCCCAGAAAGGCATTCAGCAGCAGCGCCACGGTCCATCGGTCACCTAAAAGCTGGAGTCCGTGGCTTAGGGTGCTGGAGGCCAGGGCGTCCCGGGTGAGGTTCAGGTCAGGTGTCAAATTTCGCGGTACACCACGAAGCTCACGACCGTGGCGCAGGAACCGCCGATGTTCAGGGTTTGGATGCGCCGGGCACCTTCAATTTGGCAATCGCCTGCATTGCCCGTCACCTGTTTTGCCGCATCGAACAACATGCGGGCTCCGGTGGCCCCCACCGGGTGGCCGCAACCAATCAGCCCGCCGCTCATGTTGATGGGGCAACGACCCCCGCGCTCAATGCGGCCGTCTTCTACCGCTTGCCAACTCTGGCCTGGAGCGGTCAACCCCAGGTGGTCAATCGCCATGTACTCGGTGGTGGTGAAGCAGTCGTGCGTTTCAATACCGCTCATGGCATCAATGCCTGCCACGCCAGCGCGGCGCCACGCATCTTCAATCGTTTGGCGCACATGTGGGAAAACATATTCCATGTTGCGGCTGCGTTCCAGTTTGTCTTTTAGTTTCAAGCCGGCGTTGCGGTGCCCCCAACCCGCAATGCGTGGCAGCGCACCCAAGCTTGAACCCATTCGGCTTGCATGCGCACGCGCAAACTTGGCCGATGCCAACACTACGGCGCAAGCGCCGTCGGTGATCTGCCCGCAATCTTGCCGGCGCGAGCCGGGCTCAATGACCGGGTTGGCTTCGTCGTCATCCGTGAAGCTCAGCGCATCAAATTGCCATTTGCGTGTTTGGGCCAACGGGTTGCGCTTGGCATTGCCGTAATTGAGCTCGGCAATGCGGTTCAGGTACTTGCGGTTCAGGCCGTAACGGCGCTCATACTCCTGTGCCACGAGACCAAATGCGGCGGGCCACATGAACTTGCAATCAATATCTTCATGCCCCTGCCAGGCCGCTGCATTCTGGTTTTGTGATGCGACGTCACCCGCCAAGTTCTTGAACTCTTCGACGCCCAGCACCAGCACGCAGTCGTAACGCCCGGCTTCGATCTCCGCCATTGCGGTCAGCACGGCCAGCGACGATGATGCGCAGGCGCCTTCATGCCGCATGGCGGGAATGCCCCACAATTCCGGCACCACTTGCGCCACCATGGCACCGAGGTGCGCTTGCTGGCGCTGCAGTTCACCAAACGCATTGCCCACGTGAATGCTTTCTATTGCGCTGGCATCGAGAGAACAGGCGGCCAATGCGCCCAGCGCAGCGTCACGCGTCATATCGGAAATGTCTTGCCCGTGGCGCGACCAGGCTTTGGCAAAATCGGTTTGGTAGCCGCCCAGGATGTAAGTCGTTTCTGTCATGATGATTCCTTTACATGGAGGCCAACCGCGCCCGCGCGGCTTCGTATTCGGTGGCCAATTGTTCGACCACTTTGGCCACCGGTCGAACCGCTTTGATTTGCCCCAGCCCTTGTCCGGCGGCCCAGACATCCATCCACTTTTTGGCGGCAATGGTTTGATTGCTGTCGTAGCGGCGATCGGGTGCGGCCGGCATATTGTCCGGATCCAGCCCGTTGGCACGAAGTGAGGGTTTGAGCCAACTCGCGGGGGTGCCGGTGATGCCGGCACTGACCAGCAGGTCATCTGCCGAGCAGTCCACCAGCATTTGCTTGTAGGCTTCAGAGGCCATGCTCTCCTGCGTTGCAATGAAGCTGGTCCCCATGTAAACCAGATCGGCCCCGCAGGCCACGGCGCCAGCAACACCCCAGCCATCGCTGATGCCGCCACCCAAGATGATAGTGCCGTCGAAAAATTCCCGAACCGCCCGCACAAATGCGAAGGGTGACAAGAACCCGGTGTGCCCACCAGCGCCCGCGCTCACGCAGGCCAGGCCGTCGGCTCCTGCTTGAACCGCTTTGCGCGCCAGCGTCAGGTTGATCACGTCGGCATACACCACCCCACCATAAGCGTGCACCAATTCAATGGCCGGTTTGGGGCTGCCCAGGGCGGTAACCACAATGGGCGGCTTGAATTTGGCAATGAGTTCCAGGTCTTCAGTCAACCGGGTGTTCGATGAGTGGGTGACCAAATTGGCGCACCAAGGCCCCAGCAAATCGCTGCCCAGCACCTCCCGGGCTTGAGCCAAACCTTCATTGATCTGCTGCATCCATTGAAACAACTGGGAAATAGGGCGGGCATTGGGGGTAGGAAATGCGCCAACGATGCCTGCCCGACAAGCCGCCAGTACCAGGTCCGGCCCCGAGATCAGGAACATCGGCGCGGCCACCACCGGCAACCGAAGGGTGAAGCCGGCATACCGCATGCGGGACGCAGGAATAGGGTTCATTCAGCCGATCACTCCGCCGCTTTAAAGCCGGATATTTTGACGGCCTCGGCCCAGCGTTTGGACTCAGCTTGGGCAAAACGGGCTGTTTCTTCGGGTGTTGAGGGCATGGGTTCAAAGGCCACGGCAGCCCATTTGTCGCGAATTTCGGCGCTGCGCAAAGCTTTTGTAAATTCGGTGTTGAGCCGGCTGATGATGGCATCCGACGTGCCCGCCGGAGCGGCAATGGACGACCAGATGTAGATGTCCAGCTCCGGGTAACCTTGCTCGCGAAAGGTGGCCAGGTTGGGGGCCAATGCCGAACGTTGCGGGCTGGTGATGGCTATGAGTTTGACCTTGCCCGACTCCACATG
>JANOVW010000540.1:0-2688 GCA_031417575.1 Rhodoferax sp.
TGGCGATGGCGGCTTCATCCTCAACGTGGGTGAACTGGCCTGCGCCGCACAAGAAAAGGCCAATGTGCTGATCTTGTTGATGAACGACGGCGGTTACGGTGTGATCAAAAACATCCAGGACGATATTTACGGCAGCCGCCATTGTTATGTCGATTTGCATACCCCCAACTTTGCGCAGTTATGCGCCTCAATGGGTGTCGCCCACGTGCCGTTGGGCGCAGAAGGTGACACGCAGTCGGCCCTGGCGCTGGCGCTCAAAACGCCCGGCCCGGTGATGCTCGAAGTGAACATGAAAACCTTTGGCGCCTTCAAAGCCAAATTTGCCGGGCCGATTTTGAAAAAAGACTGAGGCAGAGCGAACCCCATGGCCACCCGCCCCGTTATCCCCGTCACGCTGATTGGCTTCGGTGCCATTGGCAGGGCCTTGGTCACGCGTTTGATGGGCCACGCGTCGATTCACATCACCCATGTGGTGGTCCGCGCCGCCAGGGTGCAAGAGACCCAAGCGGCGCTGGATGCACTGATGGCGCCTGCAGCCGGTACAAACGCCAACACCAACACGAATACGCCAGGCACCGCCATTCTTGCCGTTGCACAAGTACCTGCTACGGCCACGCTGGCGCTGGAATGCGCGGGCCACAGCGCGCTTACAACCCATGTGGTGGGGGCCCTGCAACGGGGCTGCGAATGCGCGGTGTTGTCGGTCGGTGCCTTGGCTGATCCCGGTTTGCCCGAACAACTCGAAGCCGCCGCACGGCAAGGCGGTACGCAGGTGCATTTGCTCAGTGGCGCGATAGGCGGTATTGAAGCCCTCAGTGCCGCAAAGTTGGCCGGTTTGACCCACGTGACTTACACCGGACGCAAACCGCCCAGCGCCTGGGCCTTGCAAGGCGCTCCCGCAGAAAGTATCGAACAAAATCAGACAATTGTTGATACCAAAAAAGCACAGTCAGCTATAACTTCAGAAGCAATTATTCTGCAAGCCAGTGCCCGCGAAGCGGCCCGCCTCTACCCCAAAAATGCCAATGTTGCGGCCACCGTGGCACTGGCCGGTCTGGGGCTGGACGCCACCCAAGTCCGCTTGATCGCCGACCCGAACGTGACGGAAAACGTGCATGAAATTTATGCGCAAGGGGCCTTTGGCGAAATGCGGCTGGAAATGCGTGGCAAACCGTTGGCCGAGAACCCCAAAACGTCGGCACTGACGGTGTTGTCTGCCTTGCGGTTTTTGCACAACCGCGCCAACCCCGTCACGATTTGAGTGCAACGCCAACACCTTTGAGCCCGCCATGACTACGCAATCACCCACCCACCTCCAAACGCAAATCGCGGGCCGTTGGCGCGATGCGTCTGGCCCGCTGTACAGCACCGAATACCCGTTTGATGGCAGTGCTGTTGCCACCTTGCACGCTTCCACACCCGGCGATGTCGATGAAGCCGTGCTAGCCGC
This sequence comes from Rhodoferax sp., assembly GCA_031417575.1. Lineage (GTDB taxonomy): Bacteria > Pseudomonadota > Gammaproteobacteria > Burkholderiales > Burkholderiaceae_C > JANYCG01. The sequence continues at coordinate 1,451 of JANOVW010000540.1, forward strand.
CGATGTGGCGCGGCAACAGCCCAGCTGGGCGAATTTGCTGCCGCACGAACGCGCCGGCATTTTGTACCGCATCGCGACCGGCATCCGCGCACGCAGCGAAGAGCTGGCGCACCTGCAACGCCTGGACAACGGCAAACCCATGAGCGAGACCCGCGCCCTGGTGGCCAGTGCAGCGGGCACCTTCCAGTTTTTTGCCGCCGCCTGCGAAACCTTTGAAGACAGCGTCACCCCGCAGCGTGGCCCTTTCATGACCCTGAGCCTGCACCAGCCGCTGGGCGTGGTGGGTGCCATCACACCCTGGAATTCACCTATCGCCAGTGAGGCGCAAAAGATCGCGCCCGCTTTGGCCGCCGGGTGTGCCGTGGTCGTGAAACCCGCCGAGATCACGCCGCGCATGGCGATTGAGCTGGCCCGCATCGCAGAAGCCGCTGGCGTGCCGCCCGGCATTCTGAGTGTGCTGCCTGGCAAGGGTTCGTTGGTGGGTGATGCACTGGTGCGCCACCCGTTGGTTAAACGGATTGCCTTTACCGGTGGTACCACGGTGGGCCTGGGCCTGGCGCAACTCGCTGCCGTCAAATTGATGCCGGTTTCGTTGGAGCTGGGCGGCAAATCACCCACCATCGTTTGCGCGGATGCCGATCTGGACCACGCGGTAGCCGGGGTGTTGTATGGCATTTTCAGTTCCAGTGGAGAAAGCTGCATTGCCGGTTCGCGCGCCTTTGTGCACACCAGTGTTTATGCGGAATTCAAGCGTCGGCTGGTGGCCGGGGCGCAGCGCCTGCGGGTCGGCGACCCCGCGCTGGACACCACCCAGATGGGCCCGCTCATCAGCGCCAACCACCGTGCTGGTATTGAGCGTTACGTGCAAATGGGTCTGGATGAAGGCGGCACCTTGTTGTGTGGTGGCGTGCAGCCCACCGGCGGTGTGTATGACCGGGGCTACTTCTTCATGCCCACCATCTTTGAAGGCCTGCCCAACACCGCGCAAATGTGCCAGGAAGAGATCTTCGGCCCGGTGTTGGCGCTGATTCCGTTTGCTGACGAAGCTGACCTGATCGCCCAGTGCAATGACAACATCTATGGCCTGGCCTGCGGCGTCTGGAGCCGGGATTACAAAACGGCGCTGCGGCTGGGGCGGGCCATCAACACCGGCACCGTATGGGTCAACACTTACAAGTTGTTCTCTGTGAGCACGCCGTTTGGCGGCATGTTGCAAAGCGGTTTTGGCCGTGAAAAAG
>JANOVW010000541.1:0-3185 GCA_031417575.1 Rhodoferax sp.
AGCCACGCCCAAAGACGTGGTGGCCAAGCTCAACAGCGCCTTCGCGGCAGCCCTCAAAACCCCCGAGACCAAAACTCGCTTCGCCACACTGATGGCCGAGCCGGTCGGCAATTCAAGCGATGAGTTTGCGGCGTTTATGAAAGCCGAGCTGGCCAAATATGAGAAGGTGGTGAAGGCCAGCGGCGCTAAAGTGGATTGAACCAAATACAACCGAATATCCACCACTAAATGGTGTAAATTCGTCCATCAAATGGTTGAATTTACACCACATGGAGCTAAAATGGGGCCATGTACCCGCGTTCACTCGTCCAGCAAATCCGTGTCTCCATGCAAGACACGCCCGTCGTGGTGGTCAATGGTGCTCGCCAAACTGGCAAAAGCACGATCTTAAAGTCCCTCGCAAACCAAAACACGCGTTATTACACCCTCGACGACCCCGCCGCACTGGCCGCCGCCAGCAGCGACCCCAGTGGTTTTATCAATGCCCAAACCACGGCTGTAATGATTGATGAGGTGCAGCGCGCACCTGGGCTGTTTTTAGCGATCAAACACGCGGTAGACCAACTGCGCACCCCCGGCAGGTTTGTGCTGTCTGGCTCGGCCAACGTGCTGCTGCTGCCCAAACTAGCCGACTCTTTGGCTGGGCGCATGGAAATTTTGACCCTGTGGCCACTCTCGCAATCCGAGATTGCTGGTGCCAAGAACGAAAGCGCTACGGCTGACGGCGCAAGCCAAAACCGGCCACACAACTTGGTGGATGCCCTGTTTGGTGCGCCAGGCATTTGGCTCGACAAGCTGCAATACCTGCAACCCGACCGCAACGACCTGCGCCAGCGCCTGTGGGCGGGCGGCTACCCCGAAGCCATCAGCCGCAGCACCGATGCCCGCCGCGATGCCTGGTTTGCCGCCTATTTGCAGACCATTCTGCAACGCGACATCCGCGATCTGGCGCAGATCGAAGGCCTTACTCAGTTGCCGCAACTGGTAACACAACTGGCGCACAAAGCCACAGGCATGCTCAACACCGCCGACCTGTCACGCACGCTGGGGCTGCCTCAAACCACGCTCAAACGCTACCTCACGTTGCTGCAAACCGTGTACTTGGTAAGCCTGCTGCCCGCTTGGGTGCCGCGCGCCAGCCACCGCGCCCAGAAAACACCCAAACTTTTTTTCAACGACAGCGGCTTGCTGGCCCACTTGCTGGGTTTGAGCAACAAAACCACCAATGCATCGAACGCCGCATCAAACCAGGCAACAGAACTGCACGGACCACTTCTGGAGACCTTTGTGTTTGCCGAGCTGCAAAAGCTGCTGGGCTGGGCCGACACGCACGCCCAGCTTATGCACTACCGCACGTCGAGCGGGCACGAGGTAGACTTTATTTTGCAAAACCGCCAGCAGCAGGTGGTGGGTATCGAGGTCAAAGCCAGCAGCCACATCAACGCCGATGCTTTTAAAGGGCTGCGCCACCTTCGCGACGTGCTGGGGCCGCAATTTCACCGGGGCATTGTGTTGCACCCCGGCAGCCAAACCGTAGCGTTTGACCCGCAGCTAGCAGCCGTGCCTTTGCAGGCGCTTTGGGTTTAGAAGCCCAAAACCTTCAAAGCCACAAAACTCCTACGGCCCGCCGACGGCGAACCACACCCACGCTTGCGAGGGCCGCGATGGTCAAATATGAGAAGGTGGTGAAGGCTTTCGGGGTCAAAGTGGATTGAATTTAAGTCACCATGACCTCTGCAAAGTGTCGATTTTATTTACACATCAACAATGTGCCACTCTCATAAAATTTTCAAGCCATTGATTTGCAATAACTTTTTCCAGACCTTTTAAAGTGGCCTACTATTTGCTTTCACCTGTTTTCGGTAATGCGAATGGCTCTAAGCGATGCGGTAACCAATTTGGAGACACTATGAAACGAAACTTATTTTCATTTTTGCTGGGCAGCCTGATTGCCATATCGGCCTCAGCAAACACGATTGACTTCACCAGCCTGGGTGATGACGTGGTGGTATCGAGCCCGTTCAGCCGACCAGGCGCAATATTTTCAAGTTCTACCCCGTTTTATGCCAACGTTAATGCTTACTTTGACGGACTAGGCGGAACCATTTGTGCTTTGCATCCAACCATCGGCAATTGCACGTCTGATTTCAGGATAGATTTTAATGGTGCTATCTCTGCACTGCGCTTCGAGTCAATTGCTGGCAGCGCTGGAAATGCATACGGTGTGACGGCATACGACGCGTCTGACGTGGCTCTTCTAAGTCTATTTCAAAACAATCTTACCGCTGCAGTCTGGGACTTTACCGGTGTGGCAGCGCCCATTACAAGCCTTAGATTTAGCAATGGCGGTGGACAGTCGGGACAAGCTTTTGGGCGATTTAGCTTTGATCAAGCTGATGCACAGACAGAAATCCCCGAACCCGGCAGCCTGATGCTAATGGCGCTTGGTTTGGTTGGCTTGGGTGTCATTTCGCGTCGACAACGTGGGAAATAAGCGATTTCGGCATTGCAACGCAGTTGGCGCTGCAAAGCTGCCAAATTCGAGAAGGTGGTAACGGCCAGCGGGGCTAAAGTGGATTGAGCAATCCCGCCAGCTCCCGCAGGCCCAGCGCCTCAATTCCTTCCCCCAGCGGGTAACTTCCTTGCCGGCCATGAACCAGAAAACGACGGGCTGGTTTTAAATCGTCACAAGCACTGTAAAACCCGCGCCTTGGTTTGCCAGTGGCACCGCGTTTGATTTCAATCGCCCACAGTCCCTGGCCGGGCAGGTTCAGCAGCAGATCAATCTCGGCGCCGTTGCTGGTGCGGTAAAACCCGCTGCTGGTGTTCAAGGGCGCGGCGTTCAGCAGGGTTTCAACCACAAAACCCTCCCAGCTGTTGCCCACCACGGGGTGAGACAGGAGCGCGTCATGTGAATCGATGCCCAACAGTGCATGCACCAAGCCGCTGTCGCGCACATACATTTTGGGTGACTTCACCAACCGTTTGCCCGTATTGCTGTGCCAGGGCTGCAAGCGGCGCAGCAACATCAAATCGACCAACAAATCCAAATAGCGGTGTACGGTTTTGGCATCGATCATCAGGTTTTTGCCCAACTGCGACACATCCAGCAGCCCGCCCTGTTGATGTGCCAGCATGGTCCAAAGGCGGCGCAGCGTTTCGGCGGGAATGCGGGTGCCATAACC
>JANOVW010000542.1:0-3176 GCA_031417575.1 Rhodoferax sp.
GTGGCGCTGGCTTCGTCGGTTTTGGTGTTGCAGTTGCCGCGCGAGCGCGAAGTGAATCTCTTTTTGCTCATCAACAGATGGGCCGGCAATTACCCGGATGCCATCTGGTCATCGCTCACGGTGCTGGGCGAAACCAGCGTGCTGTTGGCGCTGCTTTCGCCCTTGTTGGTTTGGCGGCCCCAGGCCTTGTTTGCCATTTTGGCGGCAGTGCCCTTCGGTGGTGGCATGTCGTACCTGTTAAAACGTTATTTTGATGCGCCTCGCCCGTCGTCGGTGCTGGATTTCACCGAGTTCAGCGTGATTGGCCCGGTGCTGCACAAGGCCTCGTTCCCGTCGGGCCACAGCATCACCATTTTTGCCGCTGCCGCAGCGCTGGTGGTGTGTCTGCTGGGTTCCCGCAAGATGCGCTGGCAGGTGCCGCGCCTTACCGCCGGGCTGATCATCTTGTTGGCGATTGCTGTCGGCATCTCGCGCGTGTCCGTGGGTGCGCACTGGCCGGTTGATGTGTTGGCGGGTGCGGGCGTTGGCTGGCTGGCAGGTACAGCCGGTGCGTGGTTTATTTTCCGCTTTCCGGATTTATGGCAAACCCCGCGTTTTCGCACCCTGATCGGCTTGGCACTGTGCGCCACCGGCATGTGGCTGCTGAACCGCCCGCTGGATTACCCCTTGGGTTATTTCACCGTTTACGTCGCTGCCGCGTGCAGTGTATTGAGCGTGGCCGACATGTTTTTGCGGGTGGGAGTGGAGCGATAATTTGTCATTTATTTATTTTTCAGTATTGTATAATTTGAAAAAGAAAAATTGTTACCGTATTAATTGCACAAAATGCTATTTATAATGTATTATTACTGATCTTAATTTATACAAAATTATATAAAATCAATAATAAATAATTATAAATTAAGCAATATTGGCGTATTTTTCTTGTCCATTCCAATCAGCTGCGCCCATCAAGGCGTACCTGTATCCCGCAACAGCTCTACCAAGGCCCGCAAACCGGTGGTGTACGACCGCCAGCCCAGCCCCTGAATCGTTGCCCGCGCTGCCGGGGCAATGATCGATTTGTGCCGCCATTCCTCCCGTGCGGCGATGTTGCTGAGGTGAATCTCCAGCACCGGGAACGGCATGGCCTTGATGGCATCGTGCAATGAAACGCCGTGTTGCGTGAGGCCCGCCGGGTTCAGCAGCGCCCCTTGTACGGAATCCATGCGTTCATGCAGCTTGTCGACCAGCGCGCCTTCGTGGTTCGACTGGAAGATCTCGATATCTACGCTCAACGCCGAAGCCAGCTCGGCCAGCCGTTCGTTGATTTGCGCCAGCGTCGTGGAGCCGTAAATATGCGGCTCGCGCCGCCCAAACAGGTTAAGGTTGGGGCCGTGGAGGATGAGCAGCTTCATGAGCGTCTTTCTAAAAAAGTGGGGTTTTAGGGGGTGTTCAGCCCCCGGTCAAAATGACATCATTCCAGGCAGCTGGGGCCGCATTTTGAGATTTTTCACCGGATTGACAGCCCTGCCAGTTTATTTCGTCACATGCTGCTGTCACGGCCCGAAAAAAATAAAGGAAACAAACTGTCGATATCGGGGTTGTGGTGCGTCATGTCGGTACCACCGGGTGTTCCGATGGCTTATTGTTCCCTTGCCAACCCCTCATTAAGGAAAAACCATGCAATACATGATCCTCATTTATGGCGACGAAAAAAACTTTGCCCTGATGGCCGACAACCCCGAGGCGCAAAAACAAATGTATGCCGCCTTCACCCAGTACGGCACCGACATGCGCAGCGCGGGCGTTTTGCGCGGCGGTGGTGAACTCAAGCCAACCCTCAGCGCCACCACGGTGCGGGTACGCGATGGCAAAACCCTCACCACCGATGGCCCCTTTGCCGAAACCAAAGAGCAGCTCGGTGGGTATTACATTGTTGATGTGCCCAACCTGGATGAAGCGGTGAAATGGGCCGCGCGCTGCCCGGCCTCTCAAGGCGGCTCGATTGAAGTGCGCCCCTTGGGCATGATCTCCACGGTTTGAGTGTCGCCAAACCCACACGAAAGGTCACACCATGGCATTCAACCCGCCCGTTATTACCGCCGCCTACACCGCGCTTGTGGGTTTGTTGGCGGCTTTTCTCACGGTACGCGTCATCATTTTCAGGGGCCGCTTCAATGTAGACACTGGCGACGGTGGCCAGCCCGTTTTGGCGCAATCCATCCGCGCTCACGGCAACCTGACCGAACAGGCCCCCATTGCCTTGTTGCTGATCGGTTTTGCCGAACTGCTGCAAGCACCGGCCTTTGCCATCATCGGTTTGGGCGGCGTGATGCTGCTGGCACGGCTGGCCAGCGCTGGGGCTTGAGCCACTCACTGCATATCGAATCAACCGCCCGTAAAAGCGGCGCCGGCTTGACGGTGCTGGTGGTGGTAGTCACCGCTTTGTTGGTGCTGTACCGCCTGGTCGCTGCCCGCTGATTGCCGCAGCGGCATCGGTTTTTGGGCGGCAATGTTGGGTAAAACGTGCTGACAACCGTCATCGACCAAATTTGCCGCACCCAAAGCGCACGCGTTTTGGCCGGGTTGATTCGCCGTTTCGGCGACTTCGACCTGGCTGAAGACGCGCTGCAAGATGCCTTCGCCCAGGCCCTGCAGGTATGGCCCGAACGTGGGCTGCCCGATAACCCCGCCGCCTGGCTGACCACCGTGGCCCAACGGCGGGCGCTGGATCAATTGCGCAGCCGCAAACGCGGCCCGGTTTACACCGATGAACCGCCCGACCTGGCCTCGCCAGATACAGACACGTCTGGCGATGGTGAAACGCACCCTGCCGACACCTCGGGCGTCGAAGACGACCGTTTGCGCCTGGTCTTTACCTGTTGCCACCCGGCCATATCGCCACAGGCGCAAACGGCGCTGGCGCTGCGCACCTTATGTGGCCTGAGCACCCGTGAAATCGCGTACGCCTTTTTTGAGCCAGAGGCCACCACTGCGCAACGCCTGGTGCGGGCCAAGCGCAAAATTCTCGATGCCCGCATTCCCTACACGGTACCTGCGCGAGAAGACTTGCCGCAACGTTTGCAAACTGTGCTGGGTGTGGTCTACCTGGTGTTCAACGAAGGGTATGCAGCCACGGCAACCTCAGGGCTGATCCGGCTGGATTTGTGCGCCGAGGCGATCCGTTTGGCGCG
>JANOVW010000543.1:0-2678 GCA_031417575.1 Rhodoferax sp.
TTGCCCCGGCACACGTGAATGCCAATGGCGGTGTCGGGTCTGCGGGCGGCGATGCAGTCGTTGGTCAAATCAACGTAACGTTGCAGACGCACTTGGGGGTCGTCTCCGGCGGCCAGTTGTCACCACATTTTTCGGCACGTATTTCCAGCCTTCTTCTGCAGAATCTGGGGCGGATTTGGGGGCACCTTTTTGCTGCGTGTTTTCGACGTGAGCGTGGCCATGGTCATGCCCACAGGCGCTGTCAACAACGGCCCTCGCGGATGGCAGCATCTTCGGCCTGACGCAGTGCGGCATGGCTCAAGCGCCCTTGCTGAAACTGGCTGCGCGCAGCAATCAGTTCAGCCGGCGCAGGCGTCGGCTAGGAGGCACAACGCCCTACAACGCTGATTGAGCGGCGAAATTATTTGCTGCGCGGCGGGTCTTTGACGTCCTTGTGGGTTTCAAATTCCACGTTGTAAAACTCACCGTTGACACGTTCCACCTTGCGGATGTAGATGTTTTGCACCACGTCGCGGGTTTGCGCGTCGATGTACATCTGGCCGCGCGGGCTCTCCCACACCTGGCCCTTCATGGCGGCCAGCAGGGCATCGCCACCGCCTTTGCCGCCGGTTTTCTTCAGCGCTTCGTAAATGACACGCGTACCGTCATATCCAAACACGGCAATCAGGTTGGGGCGACGACCCTTGTGGGCCGCTTTGAAATCGGCCACAAATTTTTTGTTCATGGCCGATGGGTGCGCTGCTGAATACGGGTGCGCAGTGACGATGCCCAACGCAGAATCACCCATGCCGTTCAGGATTTCGTCTTCCAGCATGTCGCCGGTGCCAATGATCTTGATACCGGCTTTGGCCAACCCGCGTTCGTTGAACTGGTTCATCACCTGCGCGCCTTGCCCTGCAGGCACAAAAATAAACACCGCGTCCGGGGCCAGATCACGCACCTTTTGCAGGAAGGGTGAAAAATCCGGGCTGCGAACGGGCACCCGCAATGAATCAATCACCTGGCCGCCATTGAAGGCAAACCGATCCTTGAAGGAACGCTCGGCATCCAACCCTGGGCCGTAATCGCTCACCATGGTCACCACTTTCTTGATGCCGTTTTTGGGAGCCCAGTCTGCAATGATGATGGTGGTTTGCGGCAGCGTCATGGAGACGCGAATCATGTAGGGCGACGCATCGATCACTGCCGAGGTGGCGGCCAGCATGTTCACCATGGGTGTCCTGGATTGGGTGGCGACCGGTGCCGTAGCCAATGCCAATGGGGTAAGACCAAAACCGGCCAGTACATCGACCTTGTCGTTTACCACCATCTCTTGCGCCAGCCGTTTGGTGATGTCGGGAGTGCCGGTGTCATCTTTCACAATCAACTCGATCTTGCGCCCGGCTACCGTGATGCCGTTTTGTGCCATGTAGAGGCGCACCCCCTGCTCCATTTGCCAGCCAGTGGCGGCGAACGGCCCGGTGAGCGGGGCCAAAAACCCGATTTTGAACGGGGCTTGCTGGGCCCAGGTTTGTACGCTGGCCGCGCCCAGCGCGCTTGCGCCCAAGGCTTTGATCAAGGTTCGTTTTTGCATGGGTTATCTCCGGAATTGTAAAAAATACAGGCAGGATGCCGCGCAAACATGATAGGAGTATCCCGCGTGGGATGTCACTCAGCGGTAATACCAATGGCCTTCACAATGCCCGCCCACCTTTCGCGCTCGGCCTTCATGAAAGCAGCGAACGCGGCTGGGTTCATCGTCCCATCGGCCAGCGAACCCAGGCTCTGCAGGCGCTGTGCGACCTCGGGCTGCTTGAGCAAGGCGTTGAAATCGCGGTTCACCTTGGCGACCACGTCGGCGGGTGTGCCAGTTGGCGCAAACAGGCCGTTCCAGCCCGAATAATCAAAGCCCCGGAAGGTATCGGCCAGCGATGGCACGCCCGGCAGGTTGGCCACGCGCTCCTGCGTGCTCACGGCCAAAGCCACCAGCTGGCCATTTTTGATGTAGGTTGCCAAAGCCGCTTCAGGCAGGCAAATCAGGGGCACGCGCCCGCCCAGTACATCCTGGATGGCATCCGTAGCCTTGGTGTACGGCACCTGGTTGATGTTGACACCGCCCATCGCCGCTACCGAGCTGGCCAACATGCCGGCAAAGGTTTTGGGGCCCTCGGAGGCCATCGCCACCTGCCCGGGTTTGGCCCGGGCAGCCGTCAACGCATCGGCCAGGTTTTTGAAGCCTGACGCGGTGCTGGTGGCAATCACAAACGGGCTTCGGCCCACCAGCGTGATCGGCACAAAGTCTTTTTCGGGGTCATACGGCAGCGTTTTGAAGGTGAATGAATTGGTCACCATGGCGGCGGTGGTGCCATCAACGAAGGTGTAGCCGTCAGGTGCAGACCGGGCTGCCGCCTGAGAGCCGATCACGTTTTGGCCACCGGGGCGGTTGTCTACCACCACCGGCTGGCCCCAAGCGCGCGCCAGTTGCTCGGCCAAAAACCGCGCCAGGATGTCGGGGCCTGCGCCGGCCGGTTGCGACACGATCCACTTCACCGGGCGCTGTGGCCAGGCCCCCGCCGCTTGGCTTTGGGCCAGCACTGTTTTTGCTACCAAAGGCATAGCTGCCAGTGCAATTGATTTGAGAACAATTCGCCTTTTTTCTTTAAAGTTATTGGCAAAACCTGTTGCGGCAGTCATTTCAA
>JANOVW010000544.1:0-7104 GCA_031417575.1 Rhodoferax sp.
TACCGCATCAGGCAAGCGCAACATGCGCACATACATGGTGGGCACCAGGTAGGCGTGGGTGATGCGGTGTTCGGCAATCAGCCTGAGCGTATCTTCAGCATCAAAACGTTCTTCAATGTGGAGGTCAACATCAAACAAGGCGGCGCCCAGGCTGAATGAATTGGGGGCGCTGTGGTACATCGGCGCACTCACCAAGGCCCGCATGGGGCCATATTTTTCAGGATCAAACCCCATGCAATGGCGCATCACACCCAGGCCGGCCGCTACTTGCTCGGGGGTCGAGGCATTGCGCCGTATGCCTTTGGGCCGACCGGTCGTGCCCGAGGTGTAAAACATGGCGCCGCGCTGGGGGCTTTGCGGCACCTCGTCGCCCGTTTGCGCATCGCGCGCGGCCTCCCACGCCGGGTAAGGCGTCGCTGCACCCGCCGCTGCATGGGCAGCAAAGATTTTCAATGGCGAGCTGGCCAGATGAGGCAAGCCCTTGAGATCATTCAAACTTGCCAAAATGGCCGCGTCGGCAATAAACACCGTGGCCCGGCTGTCGGCCAGGATGTAATCGAGTTCATCGGCCTTGAAATGCCAGTTCACCGGGCACCAATAAGCGCCGATCCAGCGGGCGGCCAAGGTGAGCTCCAGCGCCAGGGGGCTGTTTCGTACCATCATGGCAACCACATCACCTTCGCGCACACCGGCAGCGCGCAAAGCCGCTGCCGAGCGCTGCCATCGCCCAAAAAAGGTGTCAGCATCAACCTTCTGGTTTTGGAAATACAAAGTGGGGCGCATAGCGGCCTCTATTTGAAAAAGGCTTCGACCGTACCCTTGATTTTGATCAGCAGCGGCCGCCCTTTGCGGTCCAGCGTTTTACCCGCCGCAACCCGCACCCAGCCTTCGCTGATGCAATATTCTTCAACATCGAGTCGCTCTTTGCCATTGAGCCGGATGCCAATGTTGCGCTCAAAAATGGCGGCAACGTGGTGTGGGCTGCGCGGGTCGATGGAGAGCCGGTCGGGCAAGGCGGAAGGTTCGGTGGGTGTGTTCATGCTTCTCTTTATTCAACCCTGCGAATCTATCCGATTTTTCAATCGCAATTCACATACTGCTGTCGCATACAGTCGCGCGCCATTGGTTCGACACGGGCTTGCTGCAACGGGTTGAGTGCCTGGGCTACTGCGCTGTGGTTGCGGCACGCCACGGCCCTGGTCATAGTGAATACCCAAGTTGAATTGCGCGATGGCATTGCCCTTTTCGGCCAGCGCGGTGAGGAAAAGGGGATCGACTGCACCGGAAGGATCTGCCGGGCCGGTGGGCGCAACAGTTTGGGCAAACAGTATTTTGGATGCGAATAAAACACCCAACAAAACAAATTTTAATTTTTTTGGAATTATTGCCAAGAAAAATAATGCCGATTGTTCACGTATTAATTGCACAATTAGCTACTATTAAAATAGTATTATTGATTAATATATAAAATATTATCTAATAAATTCACATTTAATTAGATAAATTATACGCAATGACAAACGGCGCGACGAAACAAGCTCTGGTAGGCCGTGTAGGACTTGAACCTACGACCAAAGGATTATGAGTCCTCTGCTCTAACCAACTGAGCTAACGGCCCCAGAGGGGTGGCATTGTACGGTTTTGGCGCGGCGGTTTGTGCCCGCAGCCCACTTCGGGGCACTGCACCTGGCCCCAGTGTCAGCGCTGGTGGCTCAGGGCATTGCTGACCAGCTTGGAGGTGATGTCCACAATCTGGATCATGCGCTCATAGGCCATGCGGGTTGGGCCAATTACGCCCAGGGTGCCGACGATCTGGCCATCGACTTCATACGGCGCGCTGACGATGGAGAGGTCTTCAAACGGCACCACCTGGCTTTCACCGCCGATGAAAATGCGCACACCTTCGGCTTGCCCGGCCACGTCAAGCAGGCGCATCAGTTGCGCTTTTTGCTCAAACAGCTCAAACGCGCGGCGCAGGTGACCCATATCGCTCGAAAAATCACTCACGGCCAGCAGGTTGCGTTCGCCCGAAATCACCACTTCATCGCGGGTTTCGGTGATGGCGTCTGAGCTCACATTCACAGCCGCCTGCATCAGGCTGGCAATTTCACTTTGCAAGGTGAGTATTTCGCGTTGCAGGCGCTCACGCACCTGCTCGATGGCCAAACCGACATAGTTGGCGTTGAGGTAATTGGCGGCCTCGACCAGGTTGGATTGCGTGTAATCTGCCTCGGTAAAGATAACCCGGTTTTGCACGTCACCATCGGGTGACACGATGATGACCAGGATGCGTTTTTCAGACAAGCGCAAAAACTCGATGTGGCGAAACACCGAGGTACGTTTGGGCGCAATCACCACGCCCACAAACTGCGACAGGCTGGACAGCAGGTTGGCCGCATTGCTGATGACTTTTTGTGGCTGGTCTGCGGCCAGGGTTTGCGGTGCCAGGCGGGTGCGTTGAGCCGTCAGCATGGTGTCGACAAACAAGCGATAACCCCGCGCGGTGGGGATACGCCCTGCCGAGGTGTGCGGGCTGACGATGAGGCCCAGCTCTTCCAGGTCTGACATGACGTTGCGGATGGTGGCGGGCGACAAATCCATGCCGCTGGCGCGAGAAAGCGTGCGGGAGCCAACGGGCTGCCCGTCGGCAATGTAGCGCTCAACCAGCGCTTTCATCAAACTTCGCGAGCGGTCGTCCAGCATTGGGTCATTTTAGTGATGTAATTTGCAGATGAAATCCAGATTCCGCCAGGTTGCGTTGTTCGGCAAGTACCAGACCACCAGTTCCGGTGCTTCTGGCGCAGCTTCGCGCAAGGTGATGGAAGACATTGCCCATTTTTTGCATGACCAGGGCTGCGACGTGGTTTTTGAAAAAGACACGGCAGACAACCTGGGCCTTACCGGGCACATTGCAATGGACGTGCCGGCCATCGGTGCACGGTGCGATTTGGGGCTGGTGGTCGGTGGAGACGGCACCATGCTGGGCATTGGCCGTCAGTTGGCCCGTTTCAAGGTCCCCCTGATCGGCATCAATCAGGGGCGATTGGGCTTCATCACCGACATTCCGATGGAAGGTTTTGAGAAGTTTCTCGCGCCCATGTTGAAAGGCGCTTATGAAGAAGACCAGCGCAGCCTGATGCACGCGCGGGTCGAGCGCGATGGCCGCGACGTGTTTGACGCGCTGGCCATGAACGAAGTGGTGGTGAACCGGGGTGCAACATCAGGCATGGTGGAACTGCGCATCGAGGTGGATGGCCATTTTGTTGCCAGCCAGCGAGCCGATGGCCTGATCATCGCCACACCGACGGGCTCCAGCGCCTACGCCTTGTCGGCCGGCGGGCCCTTGCTGCACCCCAGCATTGCCGGCTGGGTGATGGTGCCGATCGCGCCGCATACCTTGTCGAACCGGCCGGTGGTTATATCCAGCGGCTCGCGTATTTCCATCGAGCTGGTGAGCGGCCGCGACGCCAGTGCCAACTTCGACATGCAGTCGCTTGCGTCGCTTTTGCTGGGGGACCGCATTGTGGTCACCCGCTCTGACCATATGGTGCGGTTTTTGCACCCCTTGGGTTGGACTTACTTTGACACCCTGCGGCAAAAGCTGCACTGGAACGAAGGGGCCGTTTGACATGGCATTGAAACGCATCGTCTTGCGCGATTTCGTCATTGTTGAACAGCTTGAACTGGAGCTGCAATCCGGCTTCACCGTGCTGACAGGTGAAACCGGCGCGGGCAAATCCATTTTGGTCGATGCGCTTCAATTGGCCACTGGCGCACGAGCCGACACTGGCGCGATTCGCGAAGGTGCTGCACGCACCGAAGTCAGTGTCGAATTCGAAACCACAGCGGGCGTGCTGGCCTGGCTGGCAGAGGCCGGTTTTCAGGCCGATGACACCCTGCTGCTGCGCCGCACCGTTGACACCCAGGGCAAGAGCCGTGGCTGGATCAACGGCAGCCCTGCCACCATTGGGCAACTGCGGGCGGTGGGCGAGCAGTTGCTGGATATTCATGGCCAACACGCTTGGCAAAGCCTGACCCAGGCTGAATCCGTACGAGGGCTGTTGGATGCCTATGCCGGCCTGGACTTAAGCCCGCTCACACGCCTTTGGCACGGCTGGCGCAACGCGCTTGCCGCATTGCAGGCGGCCCGGGCCGCGCAGGGCTCCCGCGAGCAAGACCGTGAGCGCCTGTTGTGGCAAATTGGCGAGGTTGACAAACTCGCGCCAGGCGCCCTGGAGTGGGATAGCCTGAACACCGAACACGGCCGCCTCTCCAACGCACAGGCGCTGATGGACGCAGCGCAAATCGCCCTGAAAAACCTGGATGACGATGAGCGTGACGAAATAGCTGGTGCGGTAGCCAACCTGAATGCCGCCATCGAGTCGTTGCAGCAGCAATCCACCATTGAGCCCCATTTCAAAGACCTGGTCGATGTGTTGGCATCTAGCCTGGCGCAAGTCGAAGACACGGCGCATGCGCTCAAAACCTATCTGCGCCGCACCGACCTGGAACCCGAGCGACTGACCGAGCTGGATGCCCGCCTGGCCTTGTGGATGCAATTGGCACGTCGCTACAAACGCACACCCGAATCGCTGGCCACCGCTTGGCATTCCTGGAAAGAAGATTTGGCCAAACTCGAAGCCAATGGCGACCTGAATGCACTCGAAGCGGCCACCCAAACCGCTGAAAAGGTTTGGGTGCAAGAGGCCCAGCGCGTCTCCAAAGCCCGCCTGCAAGCGGCGCCCAAACTGGCCAAAGCAGTTACTGCAGCAATGCAGGGGTTGGGCATGCAAGGTGGCGTTTTTGAAGTGCACTTGGCTACCACCGCGCAAGCGGCCCTGGGCGGCCTGGAAGAGGTGAGTTTTTTGATGGCTGGGCATCCGGGTGCCACACCGCGCCCGGTGAGCAAGGTCGCCTCGGGCGGCGAGTTATCGCGCATGGCGCTGGCCATTGCCGTCACTACCAGCCAATTGGGCACTGCCCAAACCCTGATTTTTGACGAAGTAGATGCCGGTGTGGGCGGGGCTGTGGCCGAAACCGTGTGCCGCCTCATGAAGCAACTGGGTGCAGACCGCCAGGTGCTGGCCGTTACCCACTTGCCGCAGGTTGCCGCGTGTGCGGATCAGCACCTGCTGGTCTCCAAACACTTGGCGAATGCAGGCCAGGGTGGCCAAACCCAAAGTGCCGTTGCCACGATTGCCAACGAGTTGAGAGTCGCTGAAATTGCGCGCATGCTGGGCGGCGAACGGCTCTCCACCACCACCTTGGCGCACGCCCGCGAAATGCTGGGCGCGCACAGCTGAAGGCGTTTGTAACTAAAATATTCCGTTGATCCAGAACGCAAACACCATGGAAATCGTCCTTATCACCGGCATGTCGGGCTCAGGTAAATCGGTAGCACTTCACGCTCTTGAAGATGCCGGTTACTACTGCGTTGACAACCTGCCGCCTGAGTTGTTGCAGCAGTTTGTTACCCTGGAGCTCAAACAACGCGCCAGTCGCCTGGCCATCGCCATGGACGTACGCAGCGCAACCTCCTTGCCGATGGTTCCGCAACTGCTCCAGGGCTTCAAAAAAGACGGTCTGGCTGTCAAATCGCTTTTTCTGGATGCCACCACACCGACGCTGGTGCGGCGTTATTCCGAATCACGCCGGCGGCACCCGCTTTCGCAAGCGGAATCCGGTCATTCTCCGAGCGACGAGCGACGGGCGCTAACCGACGCCATCGAACTCGAACGGGAATTGTTGGGTGATTTGCGTGACGAGGCCCATGTGATTGACACCAGCATCATCCGCCCATCGCAATTGCAGGGTTATGTCAAGAATTTGATATCTGCCAGCCAGGATCAATTGACACTGGCCTTTGAATCATTTGCGTACAAACGCGGCATTCCAACCGATGCCGATTATGTATTTGACGTGCGCATGTTGCCCAACCCGCACTATGACCCCGAACTCAAAAACCTGACTGGCCGCGACGAACCAGTGATTGAATTTTTAAAACAGCAGCCCGAGGTCGGTGAAATGCTGCGCCAGATCGACGCCTTTCTCGGGTACTGGTTGCCGGGCCTGGAGCGGGATCATCGCAGTTACGTGACGGTAGCGATTGGATGCACCGGTGGCCAACACCGTTCGGTCTTCATGGTCGAAGAGCTGGCCACTAGTTTTTCTGCCAAATGGGTCACGCTCAAGCGCCACCGAGAACTGGATTCGCAACCTGGGCGTTTTTCGCCTACGTCAGCGGGCTGGTTGACGGGCTGATAGGCCCCCACGCTCCACCGCTACGCGGGTTGCTGACCCCCGAGGGAGTGCATTTTTCCTTGGGGCGGCCCGCCAGCAAAACCGGCTGCAGATCCCATCAGCAGTTTGCGAATGGGAGCCGGCAATCCAAGCTGGGCCCATTCGTCTGGCCCAAACCATTTACCCACCCATCCGGATTTCTGCGGGGCCTGAATTCGCAGCCTGACCGGATGCAAATGCAAATCCTTGTGGGTCAAGACGTGAACAAACGGGTCTAGGTGGTCCAGATACAGGTGCAGATTTGCAGGTATGGCTGCCTTTAATGCATTCAAGTCATCAAACACGGCAAAACATAACAGGCCGCCCCAAATGCCTCTTTCTGGTCTTTGTTCCAGCAGCACCTCATCGGCTTCACCCACAGCCCACAACAACCAAAGTGATTGGGCACTGCGTTTGAGCGTGCGCGTTTTCACAGGGTAGTGGGCTGGCCGCCCCTCCAAGCGGGCAACACAGTCATCACTCAACGGGCATTTTTCACAGAGCGGTTGGCGGGCCAGGCAAACGGTGGCACCCAAATCCATCATGCCCTGGGTATAAGCCGGCATGTGGCGTGTGACCTCGCTGGTATGGGAGCCCTGGGGTAATTGGCCTGTAGCCAATGCCCACAAATGGCGCTGGTTTGCACCCTTGGCCAGGTCTGCGTCAAACCCGAGAAACCGGGTTAAAACACGTTTGACATTGCCATCCATGATCGCCACCCGCTCACCAAAACACAGCGAGCTGATCGCAGCCGCGGTTGAGGGCCCAATGCCGGGCAGTGTTTTCAACGCCTCAGCATGGCGTGGAAACTCCCCCCCGTGTAAC
>JANOVW010000545.1:0-2913 GCA_031417575.1 Rhodoferax sp.
CCTACGTCTTGCTGGGCAACACCTTCGGCAAATTCGCCTGGCTGCTGGCCTCACCATTGGTGGCTTACGGCATTGCGCGGCCACTGATGGCGCTGGTTTCAGACTTTCGCCACAAAATTCTCGGCGCGGTGTGGTTGCCGGTGCATGGCAAGCACTTTGTGTTCAGAAACGTGACCATCCGCGTGGTGGAAGATGATGAGGGGCAGCGCTGGGTTAATCTGGCCGACGTGCGCAAGGTAGTTGCTGCTACCGCACCAGACCGCACCTTGGCGATCAGTTACCCGGGGCGCATTGCCGACAAGGGCCGCCCGGCACGCCCGCACCTGCGCGACGATGCCCTGGTTACCCACCTGGGTACACACCGTGAGCCCGAGACGCTGCGGTTCAGAACCTGGGTAGACCGCAGCATCGCGGTACCGGGGCGCAAGGTACGCGAGAACCTCTCAATTGACCGGGCTGCCCACCCGGACAGAGAAACCTGATGGGCGCTTCTAGAAATTCAATTTTGGGGATGCAGTGCGAGGCCTGATCGTCACGCAGAGCCACAGACATACGTCAGTATGGCGAGGATTTGCAACGACGCAATGCGCCCCATAATTGGATTTATCGAAGTGCCCTAGAGTGGTGCCCGAATCGAATCGCTGGGTTCGTACGATTTCTCACGCGCCGTGACAACCGGCAGCGAGCTGGAGAGCCCGCCATCAACCGCCAGCGCCTGGCCATTGACGTAGGAGGCATCATCAGATGCCAAAAACAGCGCCGCGTTGGCGATTTCTGAGGGCTCACCGTAACGGCGCATGGGGTTGAGCTGGCCAATCTTGCCCTCGCTGCCCTTTTGCCGCGCCTTGTCGAAGATATATTGCGTCATGCCGGTTTCAATCAGGCCGGGGCAAATGGCGTTGATGCGCACGCCAGTGCCGGCAAACTGGTTGGCGCTGGTTTGCACCAGGCTGATGACCCCGGCCTTGCTGGCGCTGTAAGGTGAGCCGCCTGCGCCCGAACGCAACCCCGCCACCGAGGCGGTGCAGATGATGGCCCCATGCCCCTGCGGCACCATGATGCGGGTGGCGTATTTGATGGCCAGAAACGGGCCGATCAGGTTCACCGCCAGAATCTTGGCCCAGAAAGCGGCTGTTATTTCGTCAAAGCGGGGTGCACCACCGCTGATGCCGGCGTTGGCGTAGACAATGTCCAGACCGCCAAAATGGCTCGCTGCACCTTGAATAAACGATTCAACATCGGCTTCGTTCGAGGTGTCTTTCTTGAACGCGATGGCCCGCCCGCCACCTTCTGTGATGGCGGTTACGGTGTCTTGCACGCCGGTTGACTGATCCACCGCCACCACATTGGCACCATGGTGCGCAAACAACAAACACGTGGCGCGGCCAATGCCGCTGGCGGCACCCGTGACAACAGCGGTTTTACCTTGAAGACGTTTCATGCGGACTTTAATGCCTTAAAAATATAATAAAAATTTAATTTTAGAAATTTTATTGTACTTAATATATAAAAATTAGATACAAATACAATAGCTTATTGTGCAATCGATATGAGAACAATATAGGTTTTTTACAAACACAATTATTGACAACTAGTTATTCTACGTTTTTTGCAGCAACCCACGCTGTAACACTAGCTAGAGCTGCGGGCAATCTAGCCGCATCGGTGCCACCAGCCATCGCCATGTCAGCCTTGCCGCCGCCTTTGCCGCCCACCTGCCCGGCGATAAAGTTCACCAATTCGCCGGCCTTCACGTGCGCCGTTTGGTCTGCTGTAACACCCACCGCAATTTGCACTTTACCCGCATCGGCCACCGCCAATACAACCACGGCCGATTTCAGCTTGCCTTTGAGCTTGTCCATCGTCTCGCGCAGGGTTTTGGCATCGGCTCCTTCCAGCGTAGCCACCAGCAGTTTGAAGGTTTTGCCGTCCGCGCCTGTCACGTCCACGGCCTGGCCCAGCATCTCGTCGCCTTGGGCAGACGCCAGCTTGCCTTTGAGCGCGGTCACTTCTTTTTCAAGCGCTTTCACGTGGTCTTGCACGTGGACAATGCGTTCGTTCAAATCGTCCGGCGAGGTTTTAAGCCTTGCCGCCGCCTGGACCACCGAGGTTTCAAGCTGCTGTAAGTAGGCCAGCGCATTCAGTCCGGTGACCGCTTCGATGCGCCGCACACCCGCCGCCACGCCACTTTCGGCCACCACCTTGAACAGGCCAATGTCACCCGTGCGTTGCACGTGGGTGCCGCCGCACAACTCGCGGCTGCTGCCAATGTCGAGCACCCGCACCTCATCACCATACTTTTCGCCAAACAACATGACCGCGCCGGTTTGCTGGGCGGATTCAATGTCCATCACCCGCGCCTGCGTGGCGGCGTTGGCCAGTATTTCGGCGTTCACACGGGTTTCAATCTCTTGCGTTTGCGCATCGGTTACCGCGCCGTTGTGGGTAAAGTCAAAACGCGTTCTGTCGGCGTTCACCAAGCTGCCTTTTTGCTGCACGTGCTCGCCCAACACCCCGCGCAGCGCCTTGTGCATGAGGTGTGTGACCGAGTGGTTGCGCATGGTGGCCGCACGCACCACGGCGTTCACATGCGCGGTCACCACGTCGCCCACGTTGAGCGCTCCGGTTTTGACGCTGCCCTGGTGGCCAAACACGTCCGATTTGATTTTTTGGGTATCCGCTACTTCGAACAAGCCCGCATCCGAAAACACCGCACCCTCGTCACCCACCTGGCCACCGCTTTCAGCATAGAACGGCGTGGTGTTCAGCACCACCACACCGGTTTGGCCAGCGTTCAGGCGAGTCACTGGTGAGCCATCGGCATACAGGGCAACAATGTTCGCGGTTTGCGTCAGGCTGTCGTAGCCGACAAACGCATTGGCCTCACCGCTGTAGTCCAGCGCCTTGTCCATC
>JANOVW010000546.1:0-2176 GCA_031417575.1 Rhodoferax sp.
TACAGCATTGAGGCCTGCCTGCCGTCCGCCAGCGAAGCCAGGGCTTTGGCCATCAAGCGAACAGCGCCTTGCCTGGCCATGACACGCCGCACCGTCAGTGGTGCCAACGTGGCCAGCTTCGCACGGCTTCTTTACCCGGCCTCTCGTTACAGCTTTGCCGGGCAATTTCAGGCATGAGCTGGCACACCGTTCAATTGGCAGACAGCGCGCCGCAAGCCTGGAAGAATGGGGGTGGCATCACCCGTGAGTTGCTGGCCTGGCCATCCACTGACGACTGGCGCATCCGGCTTTCTGTGGCTGACATCACCGCCAATGGCCCGTTCTCGACCTTTGTCGAGGTGCAACGCTGGTTTGCAGTGCTACATGGCGATGGTGTTTTCCTGACTGTCGAAGGAACACCGACCCGGTTGCACACCAACAGCCCGGCGTTTTGCTTTTCAGGCGCGGCAAACACGACCTGCACGCTTCTGGGCGGGCACACACGTGATTTCAACCTGATGTTGCGTGGTGTCACCGGACAACTCCAGCGGATACAGGGCCAAGCAGCTGGTCGGGTGACTGGGATTCGCGCACACGGCAATATAAAAATGATAGCTGTTTATGCAATTGGAGAAAAAACAAATGTGCGATTTGAACAAGATGTATGCTGGCTGGAACCGGGCACCTTGGCGTGGCGCTTGTTAGACAGCGGCGCACATTCGGCCCATGCCAACTGGTCTGTACAAGCCGACAATGCACTTTGGATGGAGATTTCCCCATGAGTCTGCAGGTCTGGTCGAATGCCCGCATCGCGACGATGCACCCTGATGCCAATGCGCCCTATGGCTTGATTGACTCGGGTGCGCTGGCCGTAGAGGACGAGCGGATTGCCTGGGTGGGGCAATCTGCCGAACTACCTGTGGCATTGGCCGAGCGGTGTGTACAGCGCCATGATGCACAAGGGGCGCTCATCACACCCGGCCTGATCGATTGCCACACCCACCTGGTCTACGGCGGCAACCGTGCGCATGAGTTTGAGCTTCGCCTGCAAGGCGCCAGTTATGAAGAGATTGCGCAGGCCGGTGGCGGCATCGTTTCCACCGTCAGGGCCACGCGGGCTGCCAGTTTTGATGCCCTGTACAGCCAGAGCCTGTCCCGGCTGAAGCAACTGGTCGCTGAAGGCGTCACCACACTGGAGATCAAGTCTGGCTACGGCTTGGCGCTGGAACACGAGCGCAAAACCCTGGCTGTGGCGCGCGCCTTGGGCCGTCAACAGCCTGTCAACGTGTGCACAACCTTTCTTGGTGCTCACGCCGTACCGCCAGAGTTTGCCGGCCGCACCGATGACTATTTGGCCGACGTGTTGCGCATGTTGCCCGTTCTACATGCCGAAGGGCTGATCGATGCCGTGGATGCATTTTGTGAGCGCATCGCCTTCAGCCCAGACCAAACACGACAGGTTTTCGAAGCGGCGAAAGCCTTGGGTCTGCCGGTCAAGCTGCACGCGGAACAATTAAGCGACAGTGGCGGCACCCAACTGGCCGCACAGTTTAAGGCGTTGAGCTGTGACCACCTGGAATGGCTCGGCAACGAAGGCGCGGCTGCCATGGCTGTCGCTGGCTCCGTGGCGGTGCTGCTGCCCGGTGCGTTTTACTTCCTGCGCGAAACCCGTGTCCCACCGGTTGCCTTGCTGCGCACGCACGGTGTTCCGATCGCTGTTTCAACCGACTGCAACCCGGGCAGCTCGCCGTGTACCTCGCTGTTGTTGATGCTCAATATGGCCTGCACACTGTTTCGCCTGACACCTGAAGAAGCGTTGGCGGGCGTGACACGCCATGCCGCACAGGCGCTCGGCTTGTGTGATCGCGGCGTGATTGCACCGGGCCAGCGCGCCGACTTTGTGTTGTGGAACCTGGATCATCCGGCGCAACTCAGCTATGCCTTGGGTGCCAATCCCCGGCGATGCACGGTGTTCAATGGCGCACCCCTTTGAATGCCCCCTTTAAATGCCCATACTGTGCTAACCCATTTTTAGTAGCCATGACCTTCCATCTTGATCGCGGCAGTGTGCCGTTACTCGTCAGCATGCCGCACATGGGCACGCGCATACCGGATGAGATGCGCCATCTATACCTGCCCCGCGCACTGGATGTCGAAGACACCGACTGGCATATGGACAGGCTCTACGCGTTTGTGA
>JANOVW010000547.1:0-2187 GCA_031417575.1 Rhodoferax sp.
TTTTCTGTCAATACATTCGGTGACTTTAGGACAAATTCATTAAAGGTAGTTTCATTAAGTTTCTGGGTAACTACACCCTCGTGGAGTATGTAGTTGTCACTAACCCATCTTTGGCTGAGATCATGATTTCCAGGTACACAAATCCGTTTATCCTTGGTTATGCCTAACGAGTTAAGTCTTCCATCAAGAATTGACAAAAAATCTTTATATTGGTTTTCATCATTTCCCTTTTGTGCTATGTCGCCGCTGAATGCTACAAAGACTTCTTTAGGACTAGTGCTTTGTAGCTGTATCGCTAGATCTGAGAAAAATGCATCGATGACTGCTCTGTGATTTTCGTAGCATCCGACAATATTGTGAAAATCTGATAGGTGGATGATTGCGATAGTCAATTTATATTTCCTTCGTCATTGTTTACTTGCTGCGCACTAACACTGATTTTTTGTTGAAACCTGCTGGAGGCTTTGAGTGTCTAATATTAAATAAATTTTCGAGTATTGAACTTTTATCAACTAGAACTATTTCAATCTAATCCCAAATACTAGTCCTGAGGTGTCGTGACTGGTTTCCGCTGCGTATCCCTTGTCGCCGCCAGATAAAACACTCGCGCGGCCTGTTTCTCGTCTTCACTTTACGCGGCCCCATGGGCACGTCGTACCACAGGAGGTAGTCATCATCCAGCTTGGCCTCCAGCCGCTCGGCCACGCGGCGCTCGCCGCTGGTCATGCGCAATACGCAGGTGCCCAGAGCAGGAATCAGGGTGGCCATTGGGTGCTGTGGGGCTTGGGTGTTGAAGGATTTGTGGTGTTGGCCTTGGGGCGCGTAGCGGATCGCAGTGGCCCCAACAGCGGTTTCAGGCCATTGTGGTCTATCTCTTGCATCAGCGCCAGCAGGCGACCGATTTCGTTTTTGGGGAAGCCTTCGCGCGCAAACCAGTTCAGGTAGTTGCCGGGCAGGTCGGCCAGCAGGGTGCCCTTGTATTTGCCAAAGGGCATTTGCAGGGTGACCAGGGTTTGCAGGTCTTCGGGTTTCATCAGGGCTTGCGTGCGTATTGCTCTGCCAGCGCGTGCGCCACGCGGGCAATCAGCGCGTAGGGCACGGGCTCATTCAGTGCAAAACGCAGGTTGCCTTTGGCATTGGCGTAGGGCTCCAGTTCATGGCGCAGCGCGTCGTGGGTGGTAAGGGGCGGGTACACGCCGATGTGGTGCTTGAAGGCGGCCACATACAAAAATACGCGCCCTTGGCGGAAGGCGGGCATCTTGTAGGCGATGGTTTCTTGCGCGCCGGGTACAGCCTGGTGCACCAGCTGCCGGATTTTTTGCAGGATGGGCTGGGCGGCGCTGTCAGCCGCCTCAATATAGGCATCCACCTCGGGTGATGGGGCTGCGGGCGGCGGCATGGTGATATGGTGGCGGGTTGGGCTTTGGCAGGCGGCTGACGGCTGCTGGCTCAGCCACCCACCCGCTTGACGGTGTAGCCCAATTTTTGCAAGGCCGCCATCACCACCTCGCGGTGGTCGCCTTGCACCTCGATCACGCCATCTTTCACGGTGCCACCGGCGCCGCATTGGGCTTTGAGCTGTTTGCCCAGTTGGGCGAGCGCGTCATCGGCCAGAGGCATGCCGCTGACAACGGTGACCCCTTTGCCTTTGCGGCCTTTGGTGTCGAGCTGCACGCGAACGATGTTGTCGGCCTTGCCACTGACGGCCTGCCTGGCGCGCGCTTGCGCGGCGGCAGTGGCTTTGCAGGTGCAATGGGCAACAGGCTGGCCGCACGCCGGGCAGATGCGACCCGAATCGGTGGAATAGACCAGGCGAGAGGTGGCCATGTCAGACGGCTATTTCAAATAAATCAGTAATTCAGTAATGCGTCAATAGTGCGGTGGCAAATCGTCGCTGGCCTGGCGCGGGGCGGCGCTGGCGCTGTCGGGCAATTGCTGGCGCAGCTGGCGCACGTCGCGCAGCAGCAGGTCAATTTCTTGCTGCTGGCGTACCACCACGGCGTTGAGCTGGTCCAGCAGGTCTTCGGTAAAGCTGGCCTTGATCTCCAGCTCGGTGAGGCGATGGTCAGCGGTGTGGGGCGGGTTCATGGGGCTATTTTGGCAGGGCTGCGGTTGGGTGAAGCGCGGGGCGTGTGCCGTCATGGTGTCGTCATGGTTTTGTCACATAGCTTGTCCATCATTCATGCC
>JANOVW010000548.1:0-7302 GCA_031417575.1 Rhodoferax sp.
GAGCAATGGCGAAGCCATGGTGCAGGTTAATGCCCGCTGGTCAGAAATGGTGGGGTACGCGCAAGGCGAACTCGATCTGTCGGGCTTCAATTGGTATGAGTTGGTACACCCTGTCGATCTGGCCATCGTTCACGAGGATGCGCTGAAACAGGCTAATGCCTCAGCACAAGGGCAGTTTCGCGTTGAATTCCGCATGCGTCATAAATCGGGCCGTTGGGTCTGGATTGAAAGCCGGGGCCAGGTGGTAGAACGCGATGCCACCGGTACGCCAATTCGCCTGGCCGGTGCGCACCTGGACGTCACCGAGCGCCGCGCCATCGACGAAGTACTCAACATCGCGCACGCCGCCGCGGTGGAAAGTGAAGCCCGTTTTCGGGCCTTGACCGAACTCTCCAGCGATTGGTATTGGGAGCAGGACACCGAATTCCGTTTCACCAATTTCACGGGCAACCTCACATCCGCCGTGCATCCGGCGCAAGGCGAGCTGGGTATGCGGCGCTGGGAGATTCCCACGCTCAACATGAGTGAAGCGGACTGGCAGGTACACAAGGAAACCCTGCAAAACCAACAAACCTTTCGCGATTTGGAAGTCCACCGCATTGCCAAAGACGGTCGTTCCCTGTGGGTATCTGTTGCCGGTGCGCCGTTTTACAGCGTCGATGGCACTTTTTTGGGTTACCGGGGCATTGGCCACGACATCACGGCCCGCAAAGAGGCAGAAGAGACCATCAAAAAACTGGCTTTTTTCGATGTGCTCACCCAATTGCCCAATCGGCAACTGATGATGGAGCGACTGCAAGACGTGATTGCCACCAGCCGGCGCGACCACCATCACGGGGCCTTGTTGTTCATTGACCTGGACAACTTCAAACAGCTGAATGACTCCAAAGGCCACCAAACCGGCGATTTGTTGCTGCAACAAGTCGCACAACGCCTGAAAATCGGCGTGCGCGAGGTCGACACTGTGGCCCGTTTGGGTGGGGATGAATTTGTCGTCATCCTGAAAAGCCTGGACCCTAATCTGCAAAAAGCGGCGGTTCAAGCCCGTTGGGTAGGCCAAAAACTTCTGGTAGCGCTCAATGAACCGTATGACCTGGACGGTTACGAGCACCACGGCACGCCCAGCATCGGAGCCACGCTGTTCAGCGGTACCGACACGGATCGCGATGAGTTGCTGAAACGAGCCGATTTGGCGATGTATCAGGCCAAGGCGGATGGTCGCAACCTGTTGCGCTTTTTTGACCCGGCCATGCAAGCCGCCGTGGCTGAACGCAACCGGCTGGAGGCTGAACTGCGCCTGGCCTTGATACGCGATGAAATCAGCGTGGTGTACCAGCCGGTAGTAGACACCCACCGCCAGGTGATGGGTTACGAGGCCCTGGCCCGGTGGGACCATGCAACACGGGGCATGGTGCCCCCGCAAGAGTTTATTGCCCTGGCGGAAGACTCTGGCCTCATTCTGCAGCTAGGCGCCCATGTGTTGCGGGTCGCATGCCTGCAACTGGCCCAATGGGCAAAAAGCAGTGGCAGCCAGGCGTTGACGCTGGCGGTGAACGTGAGCGCGCGCCAATTCCGTCAGCGCGATTTTGTGGCTGTAGTCAGTGGTACGCTGCGCGAGACCGGCGCACGACCCCAGCAACTCAAACTGGAACTGACTGAAAGTCTGCTGCTCAATGACTTGGACGACGTGGTCGCCAAAATGAACCAGTTACGCGCGCTGGGCGTGGGCTTTTCGCTCGATGACTTTGGCACCGGTTATTCGAGTTTGAGCTACCTCAAGACGCTGCCACTGGACCAGCTAAAAATCGACAAGGGTTTTGTGCAAGACGTGTTGGACGACCCGAGTGATGCGGCCATCGCGGTATCAATCCTCACGCTGGCCCAGGCGCTCAAGCTGGATGTCGTGGCCGAAGGGGTGGAGACCGAAGGCCAAATGGCGTTTTTGGCGCAGCATGGCTGCCGTGCGTTTCAAGGCTACCTTTTTGGCAAACCTGCGCCGTTGTCGGGCTTTGCGAAACTCTGACTCAAGAGGCTTTGAGCAACTGCGCAATATCGGTTGCGAGCGCTTTGGCACCACTGCCGTAACGCGTGTAAAGCCGCAATCGTCCGCTGGTGTCATAAACAAAACTGCCGGCCGAATGGTCCATGGTGTAACTGGTGGCTGTTTTGCCGTCGACTTTTTTATAGTACACCTTGAAGTTTTTCGCCAGATCGGGCAGCTTGTCTGCCTCGGGGATCAGGGCCAGAAAACCGGGATCGAAATTGGTCATATAGGCCTTCAGAACCTCGGGCGTGTCACGCGCGGGGTCTACCGTTATAAACAACGCCTGCAGTTTGTCACCGTCTTTGCCCAACAGCTTTTTTACCTCGGCCATTTCAGTCATGGTGGTGGGGCAAACATCCGGGCACTGGGTATAGCCAAAAAACAGGACGGTGATTTTGCCGTTGAAATCCTTGATGCTGCGACCTTGGCCGTTATGGTCTTTCACGAGCGTTGGAAGTGCAAAATCTTTGGCGTAATCTGCCCCGGTGATGTCAATAGAAACAAAAGAAGGCTTCTTTTCGGAACAGGCAGAAAACATTGAAAGAAAAAGGCCAATTGTTATTATAAAAATTGCACGATTAGCTATTAATAATATAGCGTTTTTTAGCTCTCTCACAGCGAAAAAATGGGGGTAGAACATGTCAGTTACTCTCAAACTCTCAAAAAATTTTCAAAGCGTTGCGCAAGAACGCTCTTTACAAAACGTAATGGTCGACCAAAAGCGCCGCAAACAGGACGCTGAGGTGAATCAACGAAAACCGGAAGGTTTTACGGGCTAATTCATCTGAGTAGTCGTGCCACAACCAAAAGGCATACAGGCAAAACCCCCCGTTGAGGCCGATTGCGGCCAGCAGATATATCCAGGAGCTCATGCCGTACATGACCGGCAACAAGCAGGCCGCAAACAGGATGAAGGTATACAACAATATTTGCAACCGGGTGAACTCGCTGCCATGCGTAACCGGCAACATGGGCAGTCCGGACTTGCGGTAGTCTTCGACCCGATACAAGGCGAGCGCCCAGAAATGCGGCGGAGTCCACAAAAAGATGATCAGGAACAATATAAGCGCCTGCGGCCCTACATCATTTGTCATCGCCGCCCAGCCCAGAACGGGTGGCATGGCCCCGGAGGCACCGCCAATGACGATATTTTGTGGTGTGAGCGGTTTGAGAATTACCGTGTAGACGACGGCATACCCGACAAACGTGGCGAATGTCAGCCACATGGTGAGCGGGTTCACCCAAACGTACAACAGCACCGAGCCAGCCCCACACAAAACGGCTGAAAAAAGACCGGTTTGCAGATCGCTCAACTCACCCTTCGCGGTAGGGCGCCAGGCCGTGCGTTTCATCTTGGCATCGATGCCTTTTTCAACCAGGCAGTTGAAGGCGGCAGCGGCACCCGCCACCAGCCAAATACCAAAACTGGCGATGGCGGCCACTTTCACCTGCGCCCAATCGGGCAAGCCTGGCACCGCCAGCACCATGCCAATTAGCGCGCAAAACACGATGAGCTGAATCACCCGGGGTTTGGTGAGTGCGTTGTACTGTCGTATCAAAGCCATGGGCGATACAGCCGCAGCAGGCGAGTTGGGCATCATGACATCCCTTTGTGCTTGGCAAACCCGCACAAAACCCAGCTCAGTACCATCACCAGGGCGCCAGCCCCTGCCGTGTGCATCAGGGCCGCGACAAGGGGCCAGCCCAACACCACGTTGGAAAGCCCGGTAGCCAATTGCAAAGCAGTAAGGCCCGCCAACCAGCGCGAAGCTTGCCGGTTAACCGGGTATTGGTTGAGTTGCCAAGCCAACACCATGAGCAGCGGGACAACCAAGGCCGCCATGGCCCGGTGGACAAAATGAATGGCTGTGAGCGCCTCAAACACAATGGCCTGCCCATCTGCGGTAACGCCTAGCGCACGCCAAATCTCAAAGCCCTGGCTGAAGTTCATTGGTGGCCAATAACTGCCCTGACAGGCCGGAAAATCACTACAAGCCAACACAGCGTAATTGGTGCTGACCCAGGCTCCCAGTGCCATTTGCAACCACAGCGCGGCAAAGGTAATCCAAGCCATTATTCTTGTAAAACCCAGGTTTTCACGAGTCGGGCGAGGGCTGCCCTCCGGTGACCAGATCCGACCCTGTGTGTCGGGCCCCTGGGTGGCCGATGCAGCGCGCCAGCGGGCCAGTAATGTCAATAACGCCAGTCCCGTCATTCCGCCGAGCAAATGCAGACTGACGATAGCCGGATAAAGCTTCATAGTTACTGTCAGGGCGCCAAAAGCACCCTGCACCAATACCCACATCAGACACAGGAAAGATACAGCCATCAGGCGTTGCGTCTGGGCATTTGGTATCCGACGCCATTCGCGCCAAGCGGCAATTGCCAACCAGACAATCAAGGCGCCGACACCGGTGGCCAGGTAACGGTGGATCATTTCAATCCAGGCCTTGGGAAAGGTCACCGGGCCACTGGGCATGGCCTGTTGTGCATCAGCAATTTGAAGTGCCGCGCCCAGCGGGCTGGCATGGCCATAACATCCGGGCCAATCCGGGCAACCAAGCCCCGAGTCTGTGAGCCGGGTAAAAGCGCCAAACACCACCAGGTCAAAGGTAAGAAAGAGGGTTGCCCAAGTCAAGGCACGCAGGCGCGCTGCTACCCGCTCAGATACTGACGAATGACGCGTGCGCCACCTCACCCAGAACGCAGGGATCAGCGCCAGCGCTGCGCCCACGACAAGCATCACCCCGACAGGGGCCCAGTTATAAAGGGCGATTGGCATCAGGCGACCATTCAGACTTACGGCCGCCCTGCGGTATCCCACGAAGCGGCTGCACGCAACAGCCGCTCCATGTCGCGTTTAACCTTGGCTGCAGCACTCAAATCGATTTGTGGCGGAAACCGCATCATCCAATTGCCCATCGGGTCAACCAGATACAAGTGGTCTTGCAAGGCCTGGCCATTGGCAGGCTGAAGCCATGTTTGCAGCGCTGCCTTGGGTACATTCAGGATCGTTACATCGCCCAACTGCCCCCGCAAGGTCGGATCAACGGCCTGGTCGTCAGCCAGCAACAAAACACGGTCTACTTTGTCCCGCTCTTTACCCAAGCTGGTGTGCAATTGACGTTGCAAATACAAGGTGTGGGCACAGGCTTCATTGCAAGCGCCCCGCTCGGCGTTCACCACACTTAGCAGCAACCATTGGCCCTTGAGGGCACGTAGATTGGTCGTTTTGCCATCCATCTGCGTGGCAACCATGTCAGGAAGGGGCCGTTGCGGATTAATCAATTCACCAAAATTGCGACGTCCCTCGGGCCGTATCACGTAATAAGTAATGTAGGAAGCAACGACGGGAGATGCGCACAGCAGCATGACCAAAATCATCTTCCAGCGTCCGGATCGCGTGCGCTGGGTTTCCGCCACGGGCTGGGCCGGGTCAGGCAGGGAATGCACTGTCAAGCCCAGTAACTCTTCCCGCGGTCGGCGAAGGCCAACAGCAATTGGGGACGCTGTGGGTGGCTCAGGAACGATGTTTTGCGACATAAGATTTGCCAAACTGAAACCATCCATAAAGACCTGCGATCAGCACGCTGAGCGCGAACCACTGTGCAGCATAACCATAGTTTTTACTCGCGCCGGAATTGACCAGCGGCCATTCTCTTTGCAAGCCATCACTCGATAGTGCCACAGGGACACCCGCCGGGCTGTCAGTTTGCATCAATGTGAAAGGCATCAGCGCCAAGTTGGTCTCTTGGGCAAATGCCTTCAAGTCCAGATTTTGCCGAATGGAAGCACTGCTTTTTGAGGGACCGGCCGCGCTACCCTGCGCGCCACTCTCTGGTTCAGCGATCGATCCGAGCTCCAACAACCGTGCCGGTGGGCCTGCCAATCTGCCATAAACATCCACCAACCCTGCAGATGCGGAAACAGTTGGCAATTGCAAGCGATCAACAAAATTTCTGGGAATCCAACCTCTTTGTACCATCAAAACCCGTGACGACCCATCCAACTGAAGTGGTGTAAGCACATAAAAACCAGGCCGCCCAAACATTTGCCGGTTATCAAGAAAAACCGTGTGCTGTGTGAGCCATTGGCCCCGCACGTGGGCCACCCGGTGAAGGGCTTGGGCGATCACAGTGTCGGAATAGTCAGACGGCAGCGCTAACACAGCAGGCGTTTCAAACGCTGGCATTTGCCGCTTGAGGTCAATAGCCGATTGCACACGTTCCCGCATGTCCGCGCGGGACAATTGCCATCGGCCGAGCAAGGCCGTCAACACGATGCCCAGTAGTGCTGCAAGGGTCAAAACCAACCAACGTTGACGTGAACTCACCGGATAATGGCTTCCATGAAAATATTTATTGCTTTCGCATTTTTGGCCATTCTGGCAAGCCTGGGAGGGGCCTTGTATTTCATGATGCGCAGGCAGGGAAACGCCAGCGACAACCAAAAAAAATCTGGCAACATGATGAAGGCATTGGCGCTGCGTGTGGGGCTATCCATCTTGGTGTTCATCTGCATTTTGATTGCCTGGAAAATGGGCTGGGTTCAGCCCACAGGCATCGCGGCGGGCCGATAGATTGAGGCAATAAGACTGACATCAAAAAAGGCACCTTGCGGTGCCTTTGGGTACAGGGCCTGCGCCGGGACAGTTGGCTGTGTCAGAGCCAGTAAACCAGAATATACAGGCCCAACCACACCACGTCTACAAAGTGCCAATACCAGGCGGCGCCTTCGAAGCCAAAATGGCGCTCCGGAGTGAAATGCCCTTTCTGCAGGCGCAAGGTGATGAATAACAGCATCAACATGCCGACAAACACGTGAAAACCGTGGAAACCTGTCAACATAAAGAAGGTTGAACCATAGGGCCCAGACGACAGTTTAAGGTTCATGCCCGTGTAGGCATGGTAATACTCGTACCCCTGAACAAACAGGAATACCACCCCCAAAAGCACCGTCAGCCACATGAAACCAATGGTACGGGCACGGTTGCCAACTTGCAGTGCATGGTGGGCAATGGTCAGCGTAACACCCGACGACAACAACAAGGCTGTGTTGATGGTGGGGAGCCAAAACGGCGTCATTGTTTCGAAAGGCTCAACAATATTTCCGGGTGAAGCTGTGGAACCAGCCAGCGAGGTCGGCCACCCTGCCTTGAAATCTGGCCACAACAACGCGTGTTCCAAGTTGCCGAGTTCTGGGCCGGAGTGCACCCGCATCCACCACAGAGCGGAGAAAAACGCGCCGAAAAACATCAC
>JANOVW010000549.1:0-8089 GCA_031417575.1 Rhodoferax sp.
CGGCTTTTGGCGTGATGGCCGTGGACGACAACTACATGATCACCGAGTTTGTTGAAAAACCGGCGAATCCGCCCGCCATGCCGGGGCGTCCGGATCAATCCTTGGCGAGTATGGGCATCTACATCTTCAACGCGCGGTTCCTGTACAAGGCACTTGAACATGACATGGCAGACCCCGATTCAAGCCACGATTTTGGCAAAGACATCATTCCACGGGCAGTCAAAAACGGCTGTGCGGCTGCACACCCGTTTGAGCTGAGCGCAGTAGGCACCAAACATGGCGAAGCACCCTATTGGCGCGACGTGGGAACCATCGATGCCTATTGGGATGCCAATATCGACCTCACTGCCACTGATCCCATGCTCAACCTCTACGACAAGCGCTGGCCGATCTGGACCTATCAGGAGCAATTGCCACCCGCCAAGTTTGTACATAACGCGGGCGACCGGCGCGGCGCGGCGATCGAATCGACCGTATCGGGCGGTTGTATCGTTTCGGGCAGCGTGTTTCGCTCGCTTCTGTTCTCCAACGTGCGGGTGCATTCCTTCTCCAGCGTGAACTGGTCGGTGCTGCTGCCTGGCGTAACCGTCGGGCGCGGTGCCCGGTTGACGCGGGTGGTGATCGACCGGGGCTGCGAAATCCCAGACGGCATGGTGATTGGTGAAGATGCCGAGTTGGATGCTGCGCGCTTTCACCGCAGTGCCAATGGCATCACCCTGGTTACCAGTGACATGCTGGCCAAACTTGCTGCATGAAGGTCCTTCACGCCGCAGCTGAAGTATTTCCGCTGGTTAAAACGGGGGGGCTGGCCGATGTGATGGGGGCACTGCCCCAGGCTTTGCATGCAGCGGGCGCTGATGTGCGCTTGGTATTGCCTGGCCTGCCAGACATTTTGGCCGGGGTTCAAAACCAGCAATTGGTTTGCGACCTGGGTGCACTGTTTGGCGCAGCCAAAGTCAGCCTGCGGTTGGGCCAACTGGCCGATAGCGGCCTGCCCGCTTATGTCATTGATGCGCCTTACCTCTACAGGCGCAGCGGCAATCCCTACCTGGGGCCCAACGGCCAGGACTGGGGTGACAACGTACAGCGTTTTGGCTTGTTGGGCTGGGTGGCTGCGCACATCGCGTCGGGCGAACTCGATACCACCTGGTGCCCCGACGTTCTGCATGCGCACGATTGGCACGCTGCCATGGCCTGCGCCTACGTGGCTACCCATCCGGGCGCAATGGCAGCAACCGTGTTCACGGTGCATAACCTGGCCTACCAAGGCCTGTTTGACGACGGCGATTTTCACCTGTTGGGTTTGCCAACCCGCTTGCTGACCCCTGCGGCGCTGGAGTACCACGGCCAGTTTTCCTTCATGAAAGCCGGGTTGATCTGCGCCACCCGCGTCACCACCGTGAGCCCCACCTACGCCGCTGAAATTGCCACCGAAACCTTTGGCTGTGGTCTGGACGGCGTGGTGCGAGACCGTGGTGCAGAGGTGAGTGGCATTCTGAATGGTGTGGATGGCGCAGTCTGGAACCCGCAAACAGACAGGGCCATCGCAGCAAACTATTCAGCCCGCAACATGAGCGGCAAGGCCCAATGCAAAGCGGCGTATCAGAAGGCGATGGGGTTAACGGTTGATGCCAAGCGCCCGCTGTTTGCCATCGTCAGCCGGCTTACCCCGCAAAAAGGCCTGGATCTGGTTCTGGCGTGTTTGCCCGATTTGCTGGCAGCAGGCGCGCAATTGGCCGTGCAAGGCAGTGGCGATGCGGCGCTGGAAACCCCCTTTGCCGCCGCCGCCGCGGCCCATCCTGGCCGTGTAGCCGTGCGCATTGGTTACGACGAAGCACTGGCGCACCAGATGGTGGCAGGTGCTGACGTGATGATGGTGCCTTCGCGGTTTGAACCTTGCGGACTGACGCAGCTGTATGCACTGCGTTACGGAACCGTACCGCTGGTGCGCAACGTGGGCGGCCTGGCCGACACCGTGGTGAACACCAGCAACGACACCTTGCGCAACCAAACGGCCACCGGTTTCATGTTTGATGCGGCCCATGCCTCAGCGCTTTCAGGCGCGGTGGCGCAGGCAATCAAGGCCTATGCACAGCCCAAAATTTGGCAACAAATGGTGCAACAAGGCATGAATCAGGATTTTTCCTGGGCGCACGCTGCGCAAGCGTATCTTGAGCTTTACCAAGAGGCAATGGCCGCCGGACCACGCGGTAGCTGATACCGGCAAAGGGCACATTGCGGACCTGCCCAAGCAGGTCAAATCGCCTTATAAATCTATTTATTATTATTTTAATTAATATTTTGATGTGAAAATATTATTTTTTACTACTAATAATGTAGCTAATTGTGCAATTTTCACGTTAATAATGGGCTAATTTATTCAAATCAAAAATACCAAAATAAATAATTAGACTTCAGGAGCAGCAACTGGCGCTGGTGGATTGAAGACCGCCTTGGTTTCCAGGAACTCTTCAAACCCCAAAGCGCCCCACTCGCGGCCATTGCCCGATTGTTTGTAACCACCAAACGGGGCTGCGTTGTCGCCACCGGCGCCATTCAGGTGCACATTGCCGGTGCGCAGGCGCGCGGCAATCTGGCCCGCGGCTTCGGGCGTTGCAGCGTATACATAACCCGACAGGCCATAGGGCGTGTCATTGGCGATAGCCACAGCTTCGTCGGTGCCGCCGCTGTAGGGCATCATGCACAAAACCGGGCCAAAAATTTCCTGGCGGGCAATGTCCATCTGGTTGTTCACATTGCTGAAAATCGTCGGTTTGACGAAATACCCGGCGGTGATGCCATCGGGTCGGCCTGCGCCACCCGCCACCACTTTGGCACCTTCAGCCACACCGCGTTCAATCATGGCCTGCACCCGCCCAAACTGCGCGCCATTGGCCACCGGGCCCATGGTGGTGTCAGCATTTGAAGGGTCACCTACCATGATTTTGCTGACCACGGCGGCGGCGATGGCCTCAGCCTGAGCCAGCTTGCCGGCGGGCACCAACATGCGGCTGGGCGCGTTGCAGCTTTGGCCAGTGTTGGTCATCATGCTCATCACACCATGTTTCACGGCAGCCGTCAGGTCGGCATCGTCGGTAATGATGTTGGCCGATTTGCCGCCCAGCTCCAGCGCCACCTTTTTGATGGTTTGGGCGGCAGCGATCTGCACCGCAATACCGGCGCGGGTGGAGCCGGTGAAAGACACCATGTCCACTTCGGGATGGCTTGACAAAGCAGCGCCAACGCCCGGGCCATCGCCATCAACCAAATTGAACACGCCCGCAGGCACACCGGCTTCGTGCAAAATTTCAGCCAGGATGTGGGCACTGAGCGGTGCCAACTCGCTGGGCTTGAGCACCATGGTGCAGCCGGTTGCCAGGGCTGGCGCGATCTTGCAGGTCATCTGGTTCATGGGCCAGTTCCACGGTGTGATGAGCGCACAAACACCCACGGGTTCACGCACGATACGCGTGGTTTTTTGCATTTTTTCGAACTGGAAGTCTGCCAGCACCTTGCTCGCCACGATGAAGTGGCCCAACCCGGCAGGGGCTTGGGCCCGTTTGGCCAACTTTTCAAGCGGCGCGCCCATTTCCATCGAGACGGCAGCAGCAACGTCATCCATGCGGCGTTTGTAAACCGCAATGATGGATTGCAGCAGTTCCTGGCGCTGGGCCACGGTGGTTTGGGAATAACTGGCAAACGCCTTGCGGGCCGCTTTCACGGCGCGATCAGCGTCGGCTGCGGAGCCGATGGAAATGGTGCCAATGGCCTGCTCAGTGGCCGGGTTGATGACCTGCATGGGGTTGGCTTGCAACGGGTTGACCCAAGCGCCGTCGATATAAAACTGGGTGGTGTTGGACATGGTGGAATCCTTTTGAATGAACGGTTGGACTGAATAACGTTGCAGGAAAACTGTTGAACGGAATGTGTGCGCAGAAACGCGCCACCCGGTGCGCCGATCAAGCCAGCGCGACGGCAGGTAGGGAATTGTGCATGAGTTCACCTGTCGCCCCGGTGACGCTCGGGCGCATGACGCTTTGGTGCGCCAACGCCATCACCTCATGCGGCGGCAGGTGTTTGAGCGTGTGGTCGCTCCACACCTGGCGCCAGCGGCGGCTGCCCGGCAAACCGTGGCGCAAACCCAGCATGTGGCGGGCAATAGCGGGCCACGGCGTACCGCGCAGCGCCGCCTCGCGCGCCATGTAATCACACATCTGGGCCTCTACCGATTCGCGGGTGACCTCTGCCGATGGCCGTTCGCCAAAAAATGTGGCATCCCATTGAGCCAGCCAAAACGGGTTGTGATAGGCCTCACGGCCTACCATCACACCCGCCAGCCGTTGCAACTGCTCCTGAACTTGGTCATTGGTTTTAAAGCCACCGTTGATCGAGAAGGTAAGGTCGGGAAAATCGATTCTTAACTGATGAACAATTTCATAACGCAATGGGGGAATATCGCGGTTTTCTTTGGGTGACAAGCCCTTCAGCCAGGCGTTGCGCGCATGCACGATGAAGGTTTGGCATCCTGCCCGGGCCACCGTGCCGACAAAATCGCGGACAAAGCCATAACTTTCGGGCGAGTTTTCTGTTTTGTTGATGCCAATGCGATGTTTCACCGTGACCGGCAGGCCCACCACATCAACCATGGCCTTCACACAGTCGGCCACCAGGTGCGGCTCGGCCATCAGGCAGGCACCAAATGCGCCGCGCTGAACCCGCTCACTCGGGCAACCACAATTCAGGTTGATTTCGTCGTAACCCCACTGTTCGCCCAACTGGGCACAGCGGGCCAGATCCACCGGTTCACTGCCACCCAATTGCAACGCTACCGGATGTTCTTGCCGGTTGAAATCCAGATGACGCGGCACATCGCCGTGCAGCAGTGCGCCACTGGTCACCATCTCGGTGTACAGCAGGGCCCGTTTGGACAGCAACCGGTGGAAATACCGGCAATGACGATCGGTCCAATCCATCATCGGCGCCACCGACAGGCGGCCAGCAAACCCGTGGGGCATGGCTAAGTCGGTGGGGGGCTCGAATCCAGCACCGTCTGGTTGCCACCAGCGGATTTGGCGGATTCCAGTGCGCGCACAGCACGCTGCGCCAAGGTGGTGCTTTGCTCGTTCGATGCCGTCGACGCAACGCCAACACTCACGGTGAGGGGCCGGTGCCGCCACTGAATGGCCTGCACGGCCTTGCGGGCCCGCTCGGCAACTACTTTGGCTGATTCAAGTGGCGTATCGGGCAGCACGACCGCAAATTCATCACTCTGATAACGCACCACGTAGTCGTAGGCCCGCGCATACGATTTGAGGACCTGGGCCACTTGCTGCAACGCCTCGTCGCCCCCTACCCGTCCAAATTCGGTGTTGAAAGCCTTGCAACCGTCGACATCGACCATCACCAGCGACAGCGCTTGCTTCGAACGCCCGGTACGTGCGGCTTGTTGCTTCATGATGCGGTCAAACGCACTGCGGTTTTTCAGGCCTGTCAACGCATCTGTGGCGCTTTGCTCAAAAACCAAAGCATTCATTTCATCAAGCTGTTCCTGCACCACGGCCAGTTGATGTTGCGTATCGCGCAACTCGGCCAGCGCACCTTCAAGCATGTTGAAAGCTTCTTCGGCATCCATCGTCGGCAAGATTGAGTCCATGCGGCAAGTTCCGTTTAATAGTTACCCCGCATGATAAAGCGTCAACTCGCAAAACACCAAAAACCGTTGGCACTGCTCGCACCCATCCACAGGGCCCAGACCGATCCCGATGCCAATACGAGCCCGGCCAAACGAACGCCCCAGATATGCAGATGAGCCGTTGGACGACGGCGCATGAGGTTTTGGATAACCGCGGTGCCGCCCGCCATCACCACCGTGGAACCCAGGCCAAATAGCAACATGGTCAGCCCGCCGTTGGCCGAGTTGCCCGATAACAACGCCACCAGCAGGGCCGAATACAGCAGGCTACACGGCATCAGCGCCCACAGGCAGCCCAGCACAAACGGTGTTCCCTGCCCCCACCGGCTGGCAAGGGGTTTGACGCGATTCCAGAGCTGGCGACCAGCGGCTTCTGCCCAGGCGGGTTGTCGGGCGGCCGCCACCATCCAGAACCCAAAGGCAAATGTGCCCAGCAACAGCAGCGTCCAGACTGGGCGCAGCACGCTGGTGTGCTCGGCCAGCCATCCCACGCTTTGGGCCGATGCGCCCGCCAAGCTACCCAGGAACGTGTAACCCCCCACCCGCCCGGCATGAAATATCCATAGAGCCTTTTTGGATGACAGGCCGGCCACCCGCCCGATACCGGCACAGGCCAATCCACACATGGCCAGGCAATGCGGCCCACCCGCCAGGCCCATCAACAAGGCTGTTAACGCCAGTGCACCGGTTGTCATTTGAATCGGTTATTCGAAGCGGCTGGGCAGTGCGGGGTGAAGCAGCCCGCTGCGTACTGCGCAAAAGGGTTGGCCACCGGACGCTCAGCTTTCCGGGGTAACTGCCTGTGGCGCCAGCCACAGCGTCAGGGCGCTCGAAACGGCGGTAACGGCCCAAAAAACCAGAAAAGCCAGTGCGTAAGTGGTTTTACGGGTCATCTCCAATGGCATATCGGAATGAAACAAATCCCCTGGATCAATCAAGCCAAAAACCAGCATCTCCAACACACAAGCCAGCAAAAAAGAAGGCCACAAGACACTCATGATTCGGGTCGATGACATGGCGGGCTCCTGGGGTTCTGTTGTCGGACAGCAGTTACTGGGGCGCGAATATTCAATTCTTTACCGCGCACCCTGCTGGGGTTGCACGACCGATCCTGTCGCAGCGTGGTTGCGGGCCTGGTGTGCCGCCGTTCGGGCGGCGCCGCCTGGCTCCTGCGAAACCACCGGGTCTGGAATCATCAACGCCAATGCCAGGGTGATGAAGCTTGCCACCACCACCACTGCCGGGCCACCCCACACCATCCAGACCAGGCCAAAACGCCACCACGGCGCACCGGCTTCCGATAAGGCCGGCAAAGCGGGTTTGCCTGGTTGGCCAACGTCAACGACATTGACCATTGGTGTTTTTGAATCTGACTGGATAGGCGTGGCCATGGTTTTTCCTCATCGCGGTGCAAAAAAGGTGGATTTTTCAACAAGCTTGCGCCCGCTGGTGGTTGATTCAATGACAAATTGAACCGGGTGGGAACCCCCTGACATTCCTTCGGCAGGAGCCCGCAAACGAAGCACGACCCAGCGTGACGCTGTTGGCTCAACAGAAAAGTTGGTTTCGGAAGCGATGGTCAGCCCCTTCAAGCCACCGGCGTCAATACGGTAAGTTTGTGCGGTTTCAGTAGCATTCATCAATTGAAGCCGGTAAACATTTTCAATCTGGCCGCCGGTCACCAAGCGGGCCATCACGCCACGATCCCGAACCACGTTCACCTTGAACGGAATCCGCATCTCCAGGCTGGCCAGCATGGCGATGACGATCACCGCCAGAATGCCGGTGTACACTAACACCCTGGGGCGAAAGGTGCGTTTGAGCATTTGAACGCCCGTATATTGAAGCGTGAGCGCATTTTGCGTGGTGTATTTCACCAAACCACGCGGGTACCCCATTTTGTCCATCACCGTGTCGCACACGTCAATGCAGGCTGCACAGCCAATGCACTCGTACTGCAGCCCTTTTCGGATGTCTATGCCCGTGGGGCACACCTGCACACACAGCGTGCAATCGACGCAGGCGCCCAAATTAAGTTGTGCCAGATCCGCCTTGCGGGAACGTGCGCCACGCGGTTCTCCCCGTTTCTCGTCGTAGGTGACGATGAGGGTGTCTTTGTCGAACATGGCACTTTGAAAGCGGGCATAGGGGCACATGTGTTTGCACACCTGTTCACGCATGAAGCCGGCATTGCCATAGGTTGCGAAACCGTAAAACCCCACCCAAAAAATTTCCCATGGCCCCATGCTCAGGGCCATCACTTCTGCGGCGAGGTCGCGAATCGGGGTGAAATAACCGACAAAGGTAAAACCGGTCCACAACGCCAGGCTGAGCCAAATGAAATGTTTCAGACCCTTGCGGCTGAATTTCGCCCACGACACGGGCCCCGCGTCGAGT
>JANOVW010000550.1:0-1660 GCA_031417575.1 Rhodoferax sp.
GGCCGGCGTTTTGGCGTATTCAATAAAGTTGGCCAGCCAAACCCATTCGCCTTCTTTGCCCTGCAACGCCTGCACCAAGATGGCCAGCAGGGGGAACGCCAAAAAGGCCAGCAATACCAGGGCGATCAAGCCAATCAGCAGCACCGCCAAAGTATCTGTCCAAGCGGTTTTTTGCCGCACAAGGCGTTTGGTTGACGGGCCCGACGCAACTGCGCCACTCACATAGCCTATTTAAAACACCTTGACGCGTTCCGGCATCAGCTTCAGCGGCAGACTGGCCCCCACCCGCAGGTTTTGCTCGGCCAGAAAATTTAACGACAGGTAGACCGTGAGCGCTTGCCCCGGCAAGGCAGCGCTGTTGACATGCACGTGGCAAAAAGAACCCAGAAAATCAATCTTGTCGATGCGGGCATCAAATACATGGGCATCGCCGGGCTGAAGGGGCCGCGCCAGAATGTCTTCGGGGCGCAGGTAGACCTTGGCGGGTCCATCGGGAACCGCAAACGGCAAAGGCAGCTGCAGTGCGCCCAGCTGCAATTGCCCGGCTACCACCTGGCCGCTCAACACGTTCACTTTGCCGACAAAATCGGCCACAAAGGCAGAAGCCGGTTCACGGTAAATCTCCAACGGTGTGCCCACCTGTTCGATCACGCCGTGGTTCATCACCACGATACGGTCGGCCACGCTGAGTGCCTCTTCCTGATCATGCGTGACCATGATGGTGGTCACACCCAGGGTTTGCTGCAGGGCGCGGATTTCACCCCGCAGGCGCACCCGCTCCAGTGCGTCCAGGGCCGACAGCGGCTCA
The DNA here is from genome assembly GCA_031417575.1 of Rhodoferax sp. GTDB lineage: Bacteria > Pseudomonadota > Gammaproteobacteria > Burkholderiales > Burkholderiaceae_C > JANYCG01. The sequence continues at coordinate 809 of JANOVW010000550.1, forward strand.
TCCAGCAGCAGCAGCCCCGGCTTGGTGGCCAGCGCCCGTGCCAGCGCAATGCGTTGCTGCTGCCCTCCCGAGAGTTGCGCCGGGTATTTGCCTTCGCTGCCGGGCAGGCCGACCAGCTTGACCAACTCCGTCACACGCTTCTGCACATCTGCCTTGGGCACCTTGCGGTTCACCAAACCGTATGAGACGTTGTCGGCCACGCTCAGATTGGGGAACAACGCATAACTCTGGAAAACGATGCCGTAATCACGCCCTGCAGGTGGCAGCAAAGAGATATCGCGCCCACCCTGATGTACTTCACCCGCCGTTTGCAGCTCCAGCCCGGCGATGATGCGCAAGAGCGTGGTTTTGCCGCAGCCCGAAGGCCCCAGAAAACAAACGAACTCGCCCCTGCCAATGTCGAGGTTGACATCTTTCAGGGCAACGAAAGCGCCGAATTCCTTGCGGATTTGACGCAGTGCCAAAAAGGCACCACTCATAACAGCAACAAGTGATCTTTAGTTAAACAAAGCCGCCGCGCCGGGCCGCCCCAAGCAAGGCACGGCCCCCTCGGGGGGCAGCGACCCGCGAAGCGGTGGAGCGTGGGGGTCAACGCTTCTCGACCTTGCCGTTATACCGCTTGGTCCACTCGGCCAAAATGCGCTCGCGTTGCTCGGCGGCGTAATTGAAGTCCATCTTGACCAAACGTTGCTCGTAGTCTTTGGGCACATTCGCCAACGGTGGCGCCACACCCGGCTGGGCGGTGATGGCGAAGTTTTTGCCGTACAAAATCATCGCGTCTTTGCTGGATGCCCAATCGGCCAGCTTTTTGGCGGCATCGAGTTTTTTGGTGCCTTTGTGGATGGCGAAGGC
>JANOVW010000551.1:0-1663 GCA_031417575.1 Rhodoferax sp.
CAGAGGCCCCAAAAGGGCTTTTTTGGGCGTTTTGCAAGGGGTTCGCAAGGTTCAAACCCGCCGCATTCGTGGCAGCCGAACCCGCGCGCGGTTTGGCCAGCGCGTCCTCTACGGCATGGTGCATGGCCTGGTGTACCTCGCGGCTGTCGCGAAACCGCACCTCGATTTTGGTGGGGTGCACGTTCACGTCAACGCGTGTCGGGTCGATCTCGACATACAAGGCATACACCGGCTGGCGGTGCCCGTGCAACACATCTTGGTAGGCGCTGCGGGCACCGTGGGTCAGCACCTTGTCACGCACAAAACGGCCATTCACGTAGGCGAATTGCTGGTCGGCGCGTGAGCGTGCGGCATCGGGTATGCCCGCGCGGCCCCGCACCCGCACGGGTGGGCCAAATTGGGGTGTGCTGGTGTAATCCACCGGCACGGAACGGTCTACAAAATCGTCACCCAGCACCGAGCGCAGGCGCTCGTCCAAGCCAAGCAGGCGCTCTTCCATCACCAGCGGCTGCAGGCCGGTGTTTGAGTGTGGGGGGACGGCAATCGCGCGCCACTGCTCCAGCAGCTTGCCTTCGTGCCAAATCGCAAAACCCACGTCAGGCCGGGCCAAGGCATGGCGACGCACTGCTTCGATGCAATGCGAGAGCTCGGTGGCGTCAGTTTTCAAAAATTTGCGCCGCGCGGGCGTGCTGTAAAACAGCTCTTTTACCTCAACCGTGGTGCCTTGGGCGCGGGCCACACGGGTCAGTTCGCCCGAGCGGCCATCCAGGCTCCATGAATCATTTTGGCCAAAAGCTCTCGTGTGAATTGCACAATCAGCTATGGAGTTAATAGCGGCCAGCGCCTCACCCCGAAAACCCATGGTGCCCACCGATTCCAGATCGGTCAGGCTGGCAATCTTGCTGGTGGCGTGGCGCTTGAAGGCCAATGGCAATTCATTGCTCAAAATGCCGTTGCCGTTGTCCTCCACGGAAATCAGCCGCACACCACCCGCCAGCAGCCGCACGGTGATTTGGGTGGCGCCCGCGTCCAGCGCGTTGTCCACCAGCTCGCGAACCACCGAGGCCGGGCGCTCCACCACTTCGCCAGCGGCAATCTGGCTGATCAGCTCGTCAGGCAGTTCACGTATCGGGCGGCGGGGTGCGGGAGGGTCTCCCAAAGACAAAAAAGCGTTCACTTATTGATTCTAGGCGGCATGGATAATTAGGCCCATGGAACTCATTACTTTTCTGATTGACTTCATCTTGCACGTTGACAAACACCTCGAGGCGTTTGTGACGAACTACGGAACCTGGGTGTACGCCTTGTTGTTCGCCATCATTTTTATCGAAACCGGCGTTGTCGTCATGCCGTTTTTGCCGGGCGATTCGCTGCTGTTTGTCGTAGGCGCCATGTGCGGCATCGGCCTGATGAGTTACCCGCTATCAGTAGGCCTGCTGTTCGCCGCCGCCGTGTTGGGCAACCAGTGCAACTACACCATCGGGCATTATTTCGGCCCCAAGGTGTTTCAGTGGGAAGACTCGAAATTCTTTAACAAACGGGCCTTCAACCAGGCGCACGATTTTTATGAAAAATACGGCGGCATCACCATCGTAGCCGCCCGCTTCATGCCTTTCTTGCGCACCTTCGCACCGTTTGTGGCGGGCGTAGCCCAAATGACCCG
>JANOVW010000552.1:0-2631 GCA_031417575.1 Rhodoferax sp.
CATACGCGCCGCCAAAACCCTGTAAAAACCACCACGGCACGCCATTCATGGCGATTACCACAATGGTGTCGGGGCCGATCAGTGGCGTGATGGCAGCGGCCAACCGGGCCAGCGCAGGGCCTTTGACGGCGATGACTACCACGTCTTGTACGCCGAGTTCGGCGGCGTTGTCACTCGCGACAAGGGGCCAGGCGGCCGTTTGTTCGCCTTGGCGAATTCGCAGACCGTTTTGGCGGATGGCCGCCAGTGTGGCACCGCGCGCGTACACGCTAACCGGCACGCCTGCAGCCGCCAGGCCCGCAGCCACCCAGCCGCCGATCGCGCCTGCGCCTGCAATACAGACGCGGGGTGGCTGGTTGGCGGCGTACCAGGGAGGTGTTTGAAGTGATGAGGACACGGCAAATTGGGTGATGAAGTTATAAATAAATACACTACACAATTTAAAATGTAAAAATATAAATTTTTTTCATATTATAATTGCAAAATAAGCTATTAATAATATAACAATATTATACTTTATTTAACATATTATATGTGAAATTCTAAATTAAATAGAAATTTTTCGAGCGTTTCAGTTAAAGCCAGGGGCGCAAAAGTCAGTCGCAATTCAGCAGTGTGCGGTTAAGCGGGCAGCTTATTCACGGTACCCCAGGTCAATCTTGTCGACCAAGCGGGTCATGGCGTTGAACAGGTCTACGCCGCCGCCTTTGTCGGGGTATTGCAAGGCATCAGCGGTACAGCGTGCAGCTACGGCATCCGATACCGGAATGGCCTTGCCCATGCTGAAGGTGGCCATCTGGATGTCGCAGGCGCGTTGCAGCGTCCACAACACGGCAAAGGTTTGCGGCAGGGTTTTGCCCCAAGCCAGCAAGCCGTGGTTGCGCAAGATAACCGCCTGTTTTTGGCCCATGCTGGCTAACAAGCGCGGTCCTTCTTCGGCGTGGATGGTGATGCCTTCAAAGTCATGGTAGGCCACCATGTTGTGCAACTGGGCGGTGTAAAAGTTGGTTTGCTGCAAACCGCCTTCCAGGCAAGCCACCGCCACGCCCGAGGTGGTGTGGGTGTGCATGATGCAGTGCGCGTCAGGCAAACCCGCGTGGATGGCGGCATGCACGGTAAAACCGGCCGGGTTGACTGGCCAGGGGCTGGCGGGCTGGCCAGGCGTGCTGATTTTGTTGCCAGCCAGGTCAATTTTCAGCAAATTCGAGGCGGTTACTTCAGAGTAATGCAGCCCAAACGGGTTGATGAGGAACTGTGGGCCACTGCTACCGCCGGTTACCGATTCCGGCAGACGAACGGTGATGTGGTTGTAGATCATTTCCCACCAACCCAGCATGGCAAACACCCGGTAACAAGCGGCCAGTTGCTGGCGGGCGGCCCATTCGTCGGGGTGAAAGGCCGAGGTGGTGGCAAGGTGTTGCGAAGTAAGGGGGGCGTTCATGAAATGACTCCACGCAGTTGGAAAAAAGAAACAGGAAAATCAAGCGGGGTTTAACACTCAACCAGGCTTTGCCCCGCCATACAACTGTGCAAACCCTTCGCGCCAGGAAGCCGGGTGCGGCTGCCACGCGAGTTCGCGCTTGGCTTTGGCATTGCTGGCACCGGGTTGGCGCGTCATGAAATATGTCAGCATGTCACCCAGGGAAGCCCGGGCCGGGACTTCGGGCATCGACCTCGGTGGCGTAGCGCCGAGCAAACCGGCCAGGTGGTTCATCCAGTCGCGATGCGTTGCCGGCTCGTCATCCACGATGTTGTAAATGCCGGTTGCGTGGCGTTGAATAGCCAGCAGCGTGGCCCGGGCCGCATCAGCCACGGCGATGTGCGAATACACCCCTTGGCCGACCCCTTGGGCTGTCGAAACCAGGGGCGAACGGCCTTTTTTTACACCGTACGGAATGATGCCGGTCTGCGGGTCGTAATTTGTGCCTTCACCGTAAAACCAGCCGTAACGCAACACCAAACCCGCGATACCGGGGGTGTAAAGGGTCAGGCGTTCCAGGGTCGCAATGGCATCCACCAAGGGCCGAAAGACCAATCCGCCCTCCAGAAACAATGCCGTGTTTTCATTCGTCAAACCCTGGGCATTGAGCCGCGACGCTTTGGGTGAACAGACGAATGAAATGCTTTGCGTTGCCAGGCGATTGACCTTTGCAGCTTGCATCGCTTCGACGAGGTTGCGGGTTCCTTGCTCCCGGATGCGGATGGTTTCGGCCAGTGGGTCGGCACCTGGCGCATTGGTTTTGCCACCAAAGGCCGTGAGTTGATGCACCACCAGGTCAGGACGCGCCATGCGGATGAGCCGGGTCAGGCTGGGCTCATCAAATACGTCGCCCAAAACCGCTTGGGCCCCCTGCGCCTGCAAGGCCGCAGCCCGGCCAGTGTCGCGCGTGAGTGCCGTCACCTGGTGCCCCGCCGCAATCAGCATGGGCACCAAGCTGCGCCCGATGACGCCGGAACCGCCCGCAATGAAGATCCGCATGGTTTTGCCTGATGGGGCCACTTTTTGCCAAGTCAGTGGAATGAATGCCGAAGCGCTCAATACACCTTGCCCGCTACCGCAGGCGCAGCCTTGCTGATGAACTTGGCGGCCAATGCACTGGTGTGGCGGGTCAGCAAATTCGTATCCAGCCC
>JANOVW010000553.1:0-2954 GCA_031417575.1 Rhodoferax sp.
TGCCCAGTGTTGTTTATCTTGGGCGAGGTCGACCAAATGACACCCCCCAAAGCCGCTCAGGGCCTGATCAAAGCAGCCAAAGCCGCCAAAATGGTGACAGTGCCTTCGGGCCACCACCAAATGACAGAAGCGCCGGAGGAAACCCTGTTAGCCCTTCGGAATTTTTTTTGAACGCGTAAATGTAAAATTATTTACATGATTGTTTCGCAAGCTGGTATCGTAATTCAAGCCGCTCGACTGGATTCCAGGAGGCAGATGAAATGATCGAACCCCCCATGCCAGCTGACGAGCCCAGCCGACTCGCCGCCTTAAAAGCGTTGCGAATCCTGGATACGCCGCCCGACGAGCGTTTTGACCGCATTACCCGGCTGGCTGCACAGCTCTTCAATGTCCCCATATCGGTCATTTCAATGATCGATGCAGATCGCCAATGGTTCAAATCACGATTCGGTCTGGCTGCCCGCGAAACACCCCGCTCGGTCTCCTTTTGCGGACACACCATTTTGCAGCCGGGTGTTTTCCATACATCAGACGCTGCCCAAGACCCGCGTTTCTCCGACAACCCCCTCGTCGTGGGCGATCCGCACATCCGTTTTTATGCCGGCGTGCCGCTGCAGGCTCCGGGTGGCGAGGCGTTGGGAACACTTTGCCTGATTGACACCCAACCGCGTGAATTCAGCGAAGTAGACCAAGCATTGCTGGGCAAACTGGCCCGTTGGGCACAGGAAACACTGAATCAGCGTCACGGCAAACGCAGCGTCGATCAGAAAACCAAACGGGGCTGGTGGCTGGGCGTGTGGTCCACGCTGTTGGCCGCCACGCTGCTGGAGGTGCTGTCATCGCACATGTATTTCACGCCCAACCCGCCGGCATTGTTGCTGATCGCCGTGGTGTTTGCAGCCTTCCAGGGCGGCATGGGCGCCGGATTGACCAGTTCCGCGATTGCACTGGTCTATCTCGCCCATTTCTACGCCCTGCCGGATCAGCCCCTTCATTATGGAGGCGACGACCTTTGGATGGTGTTGACGTGGGGTGTGGCCATGCCGACCATTTCCATCATGACCGGGTTGCTGCGAAGGCGCGCAGAACGGCAGTTCGAAACCAAAATGGGCGATGCGGTGATGGCCGCGCATCTGAGCGATATCACGGCCACCCATGCCGAACTACGCAAATCCCACGAACGGCTGCGCCTGGTGACCGAAAACATTCCCATGCTTGTGGCGTTTTACGACGAAGCGACGCGTTGCCGGTTTGCCAATTCCGCCTATGGCAAATGGCTGGGCCTGGAGCCCGATCAGATGATCGGCAAAAAGGCCAATGAACTTCTGGCGGACCAGAAAATTCCCGCATCGGCATTTGACAAGGTACACGCCCGCGTTTTTGCCGGTGAAAGAATTGACCGGGAACGCGAGCACCACCACCCGGATGGGCGAGTCAGCCACCTCGTGGTCAGTCTGGTTCCGCATTTCGATGACACCGGGCGCGTCACAGGCTTCTATACGTTTCTCAATGACGTCACTACCCTGAAAAACGTGACGCTGGAGAACAGCCTCGCGCGGGAGCGGCTGGCGCTCGCGCTGGAGGGCTCCAATTTGTGCATGTGGGATTGGAACCTTGAAGAGGGCACCGTATTTCTTGACAGTGTTTGGTCACGCATGCTGGGCGAAGAGCCGCACGACACGGTCCTGTCTGCTTTGGAGCTGTTTGACCTGGTTCATCCAGACGATAAAGACATGCTTTACGCACGTTGGCAAGCCGTACTAAAAGGTGAGCAAGAGTTCTATGCCGTGGAACACCGTGTCAAAACCCGAAACGGCGAATGGCTGTGGATCGCCAGCCTCGGCAAAGTCGTTCAGCAGACTGAAGACAAAAAAACCTTGCGTATGACCGGCACCAATGCCGACATCAGCGCACGCAAACGCGCCGAAGAACGCATTGAACTGCTGGCTACAACAGACCCGCTCACCTTGTTGCCCAACCGCCGGGTTTTGGCAGACCGCCTGGCGCATGGCATGCTCAACGCCGAACGCACGGGTCACGCTGCTTTTGCATTGCTGTTCATTGACCTCGACCGTTTTAAACACGTCAACGATTCGCTGGGACATGAGATTGGTGACCAGGTGCTGAAGTTGACGGCGCAGCGCATCAGCGAAGCAACCCGCAAAGGCGATACCGTGGCCCGGCTGGGCGGTGACGAGTTTGCGGTGGTGTTGGCGCATATGCAAAAGCCCGAAGACGCGGGGCCAGTAGCACAAAAAATAATTGATACCCTGACCGAGCCCTACTTGGTTGGTGAGCATACAGTCAACATCTCGTGCAGCATTGGCGTCAGCATCTTTCCGTTGGACGCGGGCGATGCCGCCACGTTGCTGCGCAATGCTGATCTGGCCATGTACGCTGCCAAGGAACGTGGCCGACAGGGTTACCAGTATTTTTCACCTTCCATGAACGCCCAGGTGCTGGAGCGGATCACACTGGAAAGAGCTTTGCGCGAAGCACTGGCAAAACATGAATTTGAACTGTATTACCAGCCCAAAATCAGCTTTAGCACCGGCCAGTTGGCGGGCGTTGAAGCCTTGGTGCGGTGGCACAACCCTCAGCAAGGCCTGATTTCACCTGCGCGTTTTATTCCGATTGCCGAAGAAACACGCATGGTCCTGCCGATTGGCAACTGGGTTTTGCGCACCGCCTGCACCCAATTGGTCACCTGGCAAAAGCGCTGGCAGGTTGAGATTTCGCTGGCTGTCAATATCTCGGTGGTGCAGATTGACCGCAGCCTCTGCCAAACCATCAGCGCGGCGTTGCGCCACAGCGGGCTGGATGCGCGTTATCTTGAAATTGAAATCACCGAAAACGTGCTGCTGCGCAACGCCAGCGAAACCATAGAAATATTGCGCGAAATTTCTGCCCTGGGCGTGCGCATCGCCATCGACGATTTCGGCACCGGCTATTCG
>JANOVW010000554.1:0-13304 GCA_031417575.1 Rhodoferax sp.
TGGGACAAGTCCAAACGCGGCTGTTGTATAATGCGAGGCTTAGCGGCTGTAGCTCAGTTGGATAGAGTACTTGGCTACGAACCAAGGGGTCGTGGGTTCAATTCCTGCCAGCCGCACCAGAACAATAAGAAAATGGAAAAGCCTGCAACTGCGAAGTTGCAGGCTTTTTTCATGGCTTCAGCACAACCGGGATATGAACAAGGCCTTCACCAAAGAAACCGATAACGACGCGGACGATGACGGCAGCGAACTGCCGGGTCAGGCCTTGCCTACGGGCATTTCAGGCAGCAAAAACTACATCACGCCGTTAGGGTACGCGCGCCTGCGCGGCGAGTTGTTTGAGCTGATTGACACCGAACGTCCCAAAATCGTCGACGTTGTGCATTGGGCCGCCAGCAACGGCGACCGTTCTGAAAATGGCGACTACCTGTACGGCAAAAAGCGCCTGCGTGAAATTGACCGGCGCATCCGCTTTTTGACCAAACGCCTCGAAATCGCTGTGGTGAGCGACCCGGCACTGCATCATGGTGGTGACCAGGTGTTTTTTGGCGCGACGGTCACCTATGTCAATGATGCGGGCACCGAGCGCACCGTCACCATAATGGGTATCGACGAGGCCGACAGCCTGCAGCAACAGGTCAGCTGGATTTCACCCATTGCCCGCACCCTTCTGAAAGCGCGGGTAGGGGATGAGCTGCGTTTGGCTACGCCTGCGGGCATCGAAAACATCGAAGTGCTACGGGTGATCTATCCGGTTGGTGCAAGCCCAAAGACGGGCGCCAAGCCGGGGTAGTTTTCCAACCTCGCCAGGCCCGAGCCTGGTGACCTGTTAGCCAGACAGGCCGACGCGCTATTCAGCACCGGCCCGGCGCACGGCCAGCACCGAGGCCGTGCGGCTGAGGTTGCGCAAGGCGGCATTCAAGTGGGTCAGGTCCCGAACGGCAATCAAAAAGCGCAGTTCGGTCACGTCTTGCGCGGCCTCTTCGTCCATGTCGATGTGGGTGATGTCCGCTTCGGCGCGAGCGAGGGCGGAAGCGACCCCTGCCAACACGCCTTTGCCGTTGCTCACCGTCACCCGGATTTCAGCTTCAAAGGCGCGGGTGGGCTCATCGGCCCACTCAACGGCAATAAAACGGTCGGCATCTTTGGCTAGCAGTTTTTTGGCGATCGGGCACTCTGCGCGGTGCGGCACCAAGCCCTCGCCCCGGCCCAGGTATCCGACGATGGCATCCCCCGGTACCGGTCGGCAGCAGGTGGCAAACTTCACTGACGTGTTGTCACTGCCGTCCAACGTCACCATATCGCGCCTGGCTGCTTCTTGCGCCGCAAACCGCTCTTTGGAAAGAAGGACGGCATCCGGGCGTTCGCCTTTTTCTGCCAGCAGCGTCACCAGGCGTTTAGCCACGATGGTGGCAATGCGTTTGCCCAGCCCGATGTCGACCAGCAACTCGGCGCGGGTGCGATTGCCGGTGAAACGTACCAGTTTCTCCCAAGTGCCCTGGTAAGCCGGGGTGTCGGCGGGAAGTGTTTCAATGCCTTCGGCGCGCATCGCCTGGCCCAACAATTGTTCGCCCAAGGTGTGCGATTCGTCGAGCTCCATGGTTTTCAAGTGGTGCCGAATTTTGGAACGAGCCCGTGCCGTGCGCACAAACGCCAACCAGGCCGGGTTGGGCGTGGACGTGGGCGAGGTCACCACCTCGACCACGTCGCCGTTTTTGATTTCAGTGCGCAGCGGAACCTGTTCGCCATTGACACTCGCAGCCACCGTGCGGTCACCCACATTGCTGTGAATGGCGTAGGCAAAATCGACCACGGTGGCACCGCGCGGCAAGGCCAGAATTTGGCTTTTGGGCGTGAAGACGTACACGGCATCGGGAAACAGATCAACCTTGACATGGTCCCAAAATTCGGCGGCATCGCCGGTTTCGCTCTGAATATCCAGCAGCGACTGCAGCCATTGGGTGCCCAGTCGCTCAGCGGTATCCGCATCGGTCTTGTTGACCTTGTACAGCCAGTGCGCCGCAACGCCGGATTCAGCCACCACATGCATGGCTTGGGTGCGCAGCTGGAATTCAACGTTGACACCAGAGGGCCCGACCAAGGTGGTGTGCAGCGACTGGTAGCCGTTCACCTTTGAGATGGCAATGTAATCCTTGAATTTGCCCGGTACCGGTTTGTAGAGTTGGTGCAGGGTGCCCAGGGCGGTATAGCAGTCCATCAAGGTTGGCACCAGGATACGAAAGCCATAGACATCCGTCACCTGGGCAAAACTCAGGTGTTTGTTGTCCATCTTCCGGTAAATGGCATACAGCGATTTTTCGCGGCCTGAAATACTGACCGATATAGCTACTTTGGCAAAAGCGGCTTCGACTTCCTGGCGCACTTTTTGGATAAGGTCCCGCCGACGGCCACGGGCGTTTGCCAAGGCTTTGGACAAAATGTCATAACGCCAGGGTCGCATGTGTTTGAAGGCCAGCTCCTGCAGTTCCCGGTAACTGACATTGAGCCCGAGCCGGTGTGCGATGGGCGCATAAATTTCCAGGGTCTCGGAGGAAATGCGGTGCCACTTTTCTCGCGGGGCATCGCCCAGTGTGCGCATGTTGTGGGTGCGGTCGGCCAGCTTGATCAAAATCACCCGCACGTCCCGGGCCATGGCCAGCAGCATTTTGCGGAAGCTCTCTGCCTGGTTTTCTTCGCGGGTGGTGAAGTGCAGCTTGTCAAGTTTGGTCAGGCCATCGACCAACTCGGCGACCGGTGAACCAAAGCGTTCTACCAACTCTGATTTGCTGATGCCACAGTCTTCCATCGCATCATGCAACAAAGCTGCCATCAGGGCCTGGGCATCGAGCTTCCAGTCGGCACACTGGGCAGCAACCGCGATCGGATGCGTGATGTAAGGTTCGCCACTGCTGCGCATTTGCCCCAAGTGTGCTTCATCGGCGAAGCGGTAGGCGAGCCTGACTTGTTCGTATTCGGTCGCCGACAAATAGTCCAGCTTGGCAGTCAAACCGGCAAAACTGGCGGCCGTGGCATTGGCGGCAGCTGCGGCGTTCAAGGGCGTTTTGGATGGGATTGATCCCGCCTTTCCCGAACCTGGTTTGAGCGTCTGCGCGGGGGGATTGACTAGTTTGCCCATGTGCCAAATATAGCGTGGGTTGTTGGCAGCAAAGGAGAGACGAAAAAAAAGCACCTAATCGGTGCTTTTTGGGGCTGGCCTTTCGGCCTTGCCGGTTTGAACGGCTGACTAAAGTGGCACTTTTTTCAGCATTTCAATGCCAATTTTTCCGGCTGCAATTTCACGCAAAGCAGTGACGCCCGGCTTGTTTTTGCTCTCAATTTTTGGCGTGTGGCCCTGGCTCAACATGCGCGCGCGGTAGGTTGCAGCCAATACCAGCTGAAAACGGTTGGGAATCTGCGCCAGGCAGTCTTCGACAGTGATACGGGCCATAAATATCCTATTGTGACTAGATGGGTATCTAGGGAATGTGCAAAGCGGCGAAGGTGTCCGCACGGGCGCGGCGTTGGGCCGAAACCTTGAGGCGCTGGGCGTGAACGATTGCTTTCAGGTCAAAAAGTGCACGGTCAAACGAATCGTTGATTATAACGAAATCGAATTTATCCACCTGCGCAACCTCTATCGCTGCATTCACCAGGCGGTTTTCAATCACGTCAGGCGCGTCTTCGGCACGCCGCTCCAGCCGGGAACGCAACTCTTCCCAAGTCGGCGGCAGGATGAAGATGCCCACCGCATTGCTGAAGATCCGCTTGATCTCGACGGCGCCCTGGTAGTCAATCTCCAGCACCACATCAACACCATTGTTCATGCGTTCGCGAATGGCCTGGCGCGAAGTGCCATAGCGGGCACCATGCACATGCGCCCATTCCACAAACGCATCGGCCTGAATCATCGCCTCAAATTCAGCGTCAGATACAAAAAAGTACTCTCGGCCATGTTTCTCCTGGCCGCGCGGCGCCCGCGTGGTGTGCGAAACCGACGGCTGAACCCGGGAGTCCAGTTCCATCAGCGCCTTGACCAGGCTGGATTTGCCAGCCCCGCTGGGGGCTGCGACTACAAACAGGTTGCCGGGATAGTCCATTTAAAAAGCTACTCTATGTTTTGAACCTGCTCACGCATCTGCTCGATCAGGACCTTCATGTCGACCGAAATGTGTGTGAGCTCCAGGGCGGCTGACTTGGAACCCAGCGTGTTGGCTTCGCGATGCAGCTCTTGAATCAAAAAATCCAGGCGCTTGCCGATTTCTCCACCGGCATCGATCAGACGTTCAATTTCTTTCAAATGTGAATCCAGTCGGGTGACCTCTTCGGCGACGTCGATCCGGATGGCAAAAGCGGTGGCTTCGGTGAGCGCACGGTCTTGCGCCGAATCTGCGCTGATGGGGCTGCCACCCGCCTGGCCCAGTGCCAGCGCTTCGGTCCAGCGTTCGACAAAGCGCTGCCGGTGTTGGGCGACCAGTTGCGGGATCAGGGGCACGGCCTGGGCCGTCAGTTGGGCCAATTCGCGCAGGCGGTCTTTCAGCATCACGGCCAAACGGGCACCTTCCCGCTGGCGGGCACTGCCGAGATCTTTGACCACTTTTTCGGCCAGTGGCAACACCACTTTGCTCCAGTCTTGCGTGGTGGTTTGTTCTTGTGCGGCCAAGCGCAAAACATCGGCTACCGAGAGCGGGTTGGCTGAGGGCAACCAAGCGCGAACGCTGTCTTGCAAAGAATTGAGCCGCTGCAGCAGGGCTGGGGTCGGGTCTCCGAACGTCGTGGCGCTTTGCTCGATAAAGGCGCGCACTTCCACTTTGCCGCGTTTCAGTTTGCCACTGAGCAACTGGCGCAAGGCCGGTTCAAACGCGCGCAATTCTTCAGGCAAACGAAACGTCATGTCCAGAAAACGACTGTTGACACAGCGGATTTCCAGCCCCAGCCGTGCCGTGGTGGCGGGCTTTGACTCAGCACTGGAAAGTGGAGCAGGGGCGTTTTGCTGGGCGCTGGCGTACCCGGTCATGCTGTAAACTGGCATCGCTTGATTCTATGTCGAAGGCCAAACCCGCTCCCCTCTCTCCGGATACCGTCATTGGTGGCTACCGAGTCATCAAAAAGGTAGCCGCCGGGGGTTTTGGTGTGGTGTATTCCGCGCTCGACCCCGATGGCCAACAGGTTGCCATCAAAGAGTACCTTCCTGCATCGTTGGCTTCACGCGGCCCTGGCGAATTGCTCCCCCAAGTAGCCCCTGACAAGTTGTCACTGTACCGCCTGGGCTTGAAGAGCTTTTTTGAAGAAGGGCGCTCGCTGGCGCAAATCTCCCACCCTTCAGTGGTGAGCGTGATGAATTTCTTCCGTGAAAACGAAACCGTTTACATGGTGATGAACTACCTGGAAGGCGGTTCGCTGCAAGATTTCATCATCACCGCGCGAGACCTGAAGCAACAAAAGGTGTTCCGCGAATCGACCATCCGTTCGCTGTTTGACGAGATCTTGCGCGGCTTGCGCATCGTGCATCAGCACAAAATGTTGCACCTGGACATCAAACCGGCCAATATTTTCATCACGGACGACAACAAATCGGTGCTGATCGATTTTGGTGCCGCCCGCGAGGTGCTGAGCAAAGAGGGCAACTTCATCCGGCCCATGTATACGCCCGGTTTTGCAGCACCTGAAATGTACCGCCGGGATTCGGCCATGGGCCCGTGGACCGACATTTACGCCATTGGTGCCTGTATGTACGCATGCATGCAGGGCTACCCGCCCAACGAGGCGCCGCAACGCACCGAAAAAGACCGTATTGCCGTTGCCTTGGGGCGTTTGCGCGGCATTTATTCTGACAACCTGATCGAAGTGGTGGAGTGGTGCATGGCGCTTGACGCACTTTCTCGCCCGCAGTCGGTGTTTGCCCTGCAAAAAGAGCTCAGCCGTGAAGGCGAGAGGCGCTACACAAAATTGTCGGTAGGCGAAAAAGTGCGCATGCAGTTTGAGAATATCGTGACTGATGCCAAGAAGAACACCAAAATGGCCACCAACTTTGGCAATCGCCCCAAATGAGTGTTGTTCCCCTCCTGCTTTTTTTGCGCCACCTGACGGCTTGATATGAAATTTTCAGTTTTTCAGATCAGCCGCCGTGGCGACCGCGAAAAAAATGAAGACCGCATGGGGTATTGCTACACCCGTGAATCGGGGCTGTTTTTGCTGGCTGACGGCATGGGCGGCCATCCGGAAGGCGAAGTGGCGGCGCAAATGGCTTTGCAAGCCATGTCGGCGATGTACCAAAAAGCAGCCCAGCCGATGATTGAAGACGTGGCTGGCTTTTTGTCGGACGCGATCTTGGCGGCGCATCGGCAAATTTTGCGATACGCCCTGGAGCGCGCCATGGAAGACACGCCGCGCACCACCCTTGTGGCTGCGTTGCTGCAAGGCAATACGGCGCATTGGGCGCATTGCGGTGATTCGCGCCTTTACCAGGTGCGCAAGGGGCAGCTGGTAGCCCGCACCCGCGATCATTCCTACATGGAGCAGCGGTTGTCGCTGTCGATCGATGCCAAACCCACCGCATACCAAAACAACCGCAATGTGTTGTTCACCTGCCTGGGCTCGCCAACCAAACCGCAGATTGACATCAAGGGCCCGGTGCAGCTGGAACATGGCGACCGCCTGCTGCTGTGTTCCGATGGCCTGTGGGGCACCGTGACCGATGAAGAAATTGTGCGGCAATTGGCCAGCAAACCCGTGCCCTTGGCGGCGCCCGATCTGGTCGAGGCGGCTTTGCAAAATGCCAAAGGTTCCAGTGACAACGTGACGGTTTTGGCACTCGAATGGGAGTCGCCCGACGAGTTTGCCCGGACCAAAACCCATATTTCAACCGACGATATTGCCGATGGCGGCTTTGCCTCGACGCTGCAGGTGCCATTGGATAGTGAGCTTGCAACCCTGGACGAACTGGATGAGGCGGCGATTGAGCGTTCGATTGCGGAAATCAACGAAGCGATCAAACGCTCCGCCGCTCGCAAACGCTAACGGCGACTCCATAAATCCAATTTTCGGGCGCATTGCTGCGTTGCAAATCCTCGCCATACTGAAGTATGTCTGCGGTTTGCGCCTTGCACTACATCCCGAGAATTGAATTTCTGGAGCCGCCGTTTGTTGGGCGGAGACCCGTCATTCTTTACCGCTGCTCCCTTACTTTTCGCAACGTTGCCCAGGCACTTCCGGACTGCCCAATCCAAATAAGCCTTTTAACTTCACCCCTTAACTTCAATTATTTTTCATGACCACCTTTACCCGCAGCGGCAACCGCGCCGCCAACGCCTTGCGCGACGTGCGCATTACCCGGGGTTACACCATCCACGCCGAAGGCTCGGTGCTGATTGAATTTGGCAATACCAAGGTGTTGTGCAACGCGTCGGTAGAAGAGAAAGTGCCGCCGCACAAACGGGGCAGCGGTGAGGGCTGGGTGACGGCCGAATACGGCATGTTGCCGCGCTCTACCCACACCCGCAGCGACCGCGAAGCGGCGCGTGGCAAACAAAGTGGCCGCACCCAGGAAATCCAGCGCCTCATCGGTCGCTCGCTGCGCTCGGTGTTTGATTTGAAGCGGTTGGGTGAACGCACCATTCACCTCGATTGCGACGTGCTGCAAGCCGACGGTGGCACCCGCACGGCGGCCATCACGGGCGCGTACGTGGCGGCGCACGATGCCGTCGCGTTTCTGCTCGCCAACGGCAAGATTGCAACATCGCCCATCACGGCTGCGGTGGCTGCCGTATCGGTAGGAATTGTGCAAGGCGTGCCCATGCTCGACTTGGATTACCCTGAAGATTCGGCCTGCGACACCGACATGAATGTGGTGATGACCGGTGCCGGGCATTTTGTGGAAGTGCAGGGCACAGCCGAAGGTGCACCGTTTTCGCGTGATGAGATGAACCATTTGTTGGTGCTCGCGGAAAATGGTATATTGAATCTTGTAAAATTACAGGATGAATCTATATCAAAAATACTATCTATTAAATAGCTTATTGTGCAATTAATACGTGAACTATTCATTTTTTATTAGAATATTTTTGTGAAACTGATATTGGCCTCAAATAACGCCGGAAAACTGGCCGAGTTGCATGCTTTGTTCGCCCCGTTGGGGGTAGAGCTGGTGGCGCAAGCGAGTTTGGGCATATCCGAGGCGGCCGAGCCGTACCGTACGTTTGTTGAAAACGCCTTGGCAAAAGCCCGCCATGCGTCGCAACTCAGCGGTTTGCCAGCTCTGGCCGATGATGCCGGCTTGTGTGTGGATGCCTTTGGCGGTTTGCCGGGGGTCGATACGGCGTATTACGCAACCCAGTTTGGTTACGCCAAAGGCGACGACAACAACGTCATCGCCTTGTTGGAGCAAATGCGGGGTGTTCAAAACCGACGGGCTGCGTTGGTGAGTACGCTGGTGGCCGTGCGCACGGCCCAAGACCCGGAACCGCTGATTGCTGTGGGCCGCGCCGTGGGTCAGATCACCCAAGAAGCCGTGGGTGAGAACGGTTTTGGTTTTGACCCTGTGATGTGGATCCCGGCCTTTGGCCAAACCTTTGCGCAACTCGCGCCAGAGCTCAAGAACCGCATCAGCCATCGCGGCCAGGCGGCGCAAGCCATGGTGCAGTTGATGCGCCAAAACTGGTTGACGAACGTGCCAGACACCATCGCCGTCGAGGCTGACCCGGCATCGACTGCAGCCGCGCTAGCCGTAGCGCCAGCAACGTGAGGCCGGTCATTCCGATTGCTGCTCAGCCGGTTGCCGGGCCGGCAGGTGTTAGATCATCGGCTGAACCCCTTACTGACGCACCCACCGATGTGCCCATCGCGCCGCGCGATCCGCAGTTTTACATGCGCCCTGGCACGCTGCAATTGCAGGCGCTGCCACCCTTGGCGTTGTATATCCACCTGCCGTGGTGCCTGAAAAAATGCCCCTATTGCGACTTCAATTCGCATGAGTTCAAGGCCAGCGGCGCGGCCCAAATCCCCGAACGCCGGTATGTGGAGGCCCTGATCGCTGACCTGGAGTCCGCTTTACCCCTGATTTGGGGCCGACCGGTTCACACCATTTTCATCGGCGGAGGCACCCCCAGCCTGTTTTCACCGCAAGTGATCGATGAGCTGCTGGCGGCTGTGCGGGCCCGCGTCAAACTCGCGCCTGATTGTGAGATCACCCTGGAAGCCAACCCCGGCACATTTGAGCGCGACCGTTTCCGTGCCTTTCGCCAGGCGGGTGTCACCCGGTTATCGATTGGCGTGCAGAGTTTTGACGACCGGTTCCTGCAAGCTTTGGGGCGTGTGCATGATGCGGCGCAGGCCCGTGCGGCGGTCGAAGAAGCCGCGTTGGCGTTTGAAACGTTCAACATCGACCTGATGTACGCATTGCCGGGCCAAACTTTGCCAGATTTGCAGCGTGATTTGGCAACCGCGCTGGCTTTTAACCCGCCGCACTTGTCTATTTACCATTTGACGCTCGAACCCAACACCTATTTCGCCAAGTTTCCGCCCGTGTTGCCCGATGACGACCTCGCATCTGACATGTTGGACACGATTGTCGATGCGGCCAGTGCATCGGGCCTGCACCGTTATGAGGTGTCGGCCTTTGCGCGCGACGGCCACCGCTGCGCCCACAACCTCAACTATTGGCAGTTTGGCGACTATTTGGGCATTGGGGCCGGTGCGCACAGCAAACTCAGCTTTGCCCACCGTGTGCAGCGGCAGGTGCGCTTCCGCGAGCCGCGCTTGTACATGCAGCATGCCCTGAGCGGCCAAGCGGTGGCGCAAGACCTTGAAGTCTCCCGTGCCGATTTGCCGTTTGAGTTCATGCTCAACGCATTGCGGCTCAAAAGTGGTTTTGCGCTCACGCAGTTTGCCGAGCGCACCGGTTTGCCGTTAACGGTGCTGCAAAACGGATTGGAGAAGGCGCAAGAAAAAGGCCTGATCGAACGCGATTTTGCGCAAGTCAGGCCCACAGCGCGCGGGTTTGATTTTTTGAATGACCTGCAGGCCTTGTTTTTGCCTGCGGCGCCCCGCTAAACGACGCTGAGGGGGGCTGGCAAGGTGCCAGCAAAAAGTGCGGCGCTTTGGCTGCATTGAAAATCCGCAGCTTCGGGCCAGATGTCTGCGTCAGATGGCGCAGCCGCAGCTGAAAGCGCCGCATCGACCTGCGCCGTGGTTGGCGCATTCTCACCCGGCACCAGTTGGACGGTATTCATGAATTCCTGCGCCTGAGAATTTGTCATGTAAATCCCCTGAAGTGGGTGGGTGCCAATCAAAAACCTGGCGGAAGCTGTGAGATTCGAACTCACGGAGGGGATAAACCCTCGCCGGTTTTCAAGACCGGTGCCTTAAACCGCTCGGCCAAGCTTCCTGTGGCGCAGATTTTACCGCGTCAATCCTTTCAAACACGCGTTGAATTCAAATGTGCCGTCGGCCGCCTGGAAAAATTGAACATTTGGAGCACAGGGCATGAACGCGGCCCCGCAAAACGAACGCAACAGAGGCACAATTCTCACGATGAACGCTACCTTTTATGTCGATTTCAAGCTGTTTGCTGCTTGTGTTTTGTTCACCACGACTGCCTTGTCGGCACAGCCTTTGGCCATGAGCGCCAATCCGGCAGACATTGCCCAAGTGGCACTTGGGCGCGAGCGCGGCACGGTGGCAGTGGGTAGCCTGACGAGCGGGCAGCCTCGATATGCCCATTTGCAGCAGACCGGCGATACCGGCGCCACGATGGCAACTACCCCGTTGCCGAGCCTTGCACCCCAGCCGCTTTTTGAAATTGGCTCGGTTACCAAAGTATTCACCGGGTTGCTGCTCGCGCAGGCAGTTGAAAAAGGCGATTTGAGTCTGGACGACCACCTGGCCCGGCTGCTGCCCGGTAAAACCATCGATTCCCCAGCGGTTGCCGCCATCACGCTGCGGCAATTGGTTACCCATACATCCTGTCTGCCGCGCGCGCCCGCGGGGGTAGACGAACGCATGTCGCAAGGCAATCCGTATGGTGTTTTCAGTCGAACCGACATGTGGCAAACACTGGCCACACTCAAGCTTGACGCTGCGGCAATGCCGAAACCACCGTGCCCCGCGGCCTACAGCAATTTCGGTATGGGGTTGTTGGGTGAATTGCTGTCAGAGCGCTATGGCAAACCCTGGCAAGTGCTGGTGCGTGACAACATCACCGGGCCTTTGGGTATGAAAGAAACGGTGCAACACCTGCAAGCCGACGGTGTTGATTTGGCGCCCCGCATGGCCCAGGGTTTCAACAACCGGGCGCTGGTGCCGCCCTGGGGCTTTGCGGCGCTGGCGGGGGCCGGTGCACTGCGCTCAACCGCAGCCGATATGCTTGTTTTCAGCCAGGCCCTGATGGCGGGTCGGTCAGGCCCCTTGGGCAAAGCCGCCGAACGAATGCTGACGCCCCTGGGTGATTTTCGCGGCAGCCCAATCGGCTACGCGTTGTTTATGCGGGGTCCGCCCGAGCGCCGAATCTATTGGCATGACGGGCTTACGGGCGGCTACCGCACGTTGTGGATGATCGCGCCCGCATCGAATGAATCGGTGATTGTGTTGGCCAGCAATTCCCATGCGCCGACCGGCTTGGCGCAGGTTTTCATCACAGCGCACCACTACCCGCCCCAGGCCAAAGCCAATCCGTCGGCCCGTGTCAAGCTGGAAGACTATCAAGGCGTGTACAAGGTTGACGAGACCCGATCCGTGGCGTTTATGGTCCAGAACGGCCAGCTGCTACGACGCATCACCGGTGGTGGTTACCGCCCCGTGGTGCCAGCCGGCCAAGACACATTTATCGATGCAGACTACGGCGTGCAATATGACTTTGTTCGCGAGAATGGCGTGGGTACGGGCGCGATGAACGGAGAATTCAAACGCGACGTCAAGAGCCTGGTTTTTACCCAAGGTGGCGGCGGGTTCACCGCCGTCAAAACTGACGGCAAGCTGCCGGAATTGGGCGATCTCTCCGCTGAAAAAATGAAAGACTATCTGGGGCGTTTCAGGCGCGAGCGGATCGCCCGCCTGCCGCTGGATTTTGAAATCACCGCAGACGGCCAGCAGCTGTGGGCACGCTCGACGAATTGGCCGCGTTATCCGGTGTTCCCCGTGAAGGGCGAACCTGATCGTTTCTATTACGAGGCCGTCAACGCTGCGCTTGAATTCGAACGCGATGCATCGGGCAAGGTGGTGGGGTTGACCTTGTTTGAAGGCGGGGTCAACCGCATGGCGCGGGTGTCAGACTGATTCGACGTCCGGATCAATGCCGGGGTCATTCGGCCATCCAAGCCAACCGAGCCAACGCACCGCGTTCGTCAGAGCGCCTAACCCCCGCAATGGTTGCAAAATGAAATGGGTGCGCGGCGCTGTCGAGACGCGTGCAGTGGCTGGAATCATGGCAGCAAAAATGGCTCGTCACCCGGGGGACTGGCAATCTTTCGCGGGTGTGGGTTGTTCTCTCTATACTGGAAAAAACCGCTGGCAAATCACCGGTTGACTCCCCCCTAAAAGCCAAGGATTCACATGTCAGACAGCAAGCTTGCTTCCAGCTCAAAAATAGTCAGAATTGGCGGAGCTTCGGGCTTCTGGGGCGACAGCAGCGTAGGCGCGCCGCAATTGGTGGCCAGCGGCCAGATTGACTACCTGGTGTTTGACTACCTGGCCGAACTGACGATGTCGATCCTGGCCGGTGCCCGGCTTAAAAAACCCGAGCTGGGGTATGCCACTGATTTCGTCACGGTGGCGATGAAATCGGTGCTCAAAGATGTGGTGGCCAAGGGCATTCGGGTGGTCAGCAATGCCGGTGGCGTGAACCCGCAAGCGTGCGCGCAGGCGCTGGCGGCACTGGCGGCAGAGCAGGGCATCTGCCTGACGATTGCAGTGGTGACGGGCGATGACGTGATGCCCCAACTGCCCGCTTTGCGCGTAGCCAACCCGCCGGTGCAGGAACTGCAAAGTGGGGCGGCGCTGCCAGCCAAAGTGCTCACCGCCAATGCGTACTTGGGCGCACAACCGATCAAGGCCGCGCTGGATGCAGGGGCGCAGGTGGTGATCACCGGGCGATGTGTCGATTCAGCCGTTACGCTGGGTGTGCTGATGCATGAATTTGGCTGGCAAGCCACCGATTGGGATCAGCTGGCCGGCGGCAGTTTGGCTGGCCACATTCTCGAATGTGGTGCCCAGGCCACCGGTGGCTTGTTCACCGATTGGGAACAGGTGCCCGATTGGGCCCACATCGGGTACCCGATTGCCCAATGCAGCGCCGATGGCAGCTTTGTCTGCAC
>JANOVW010000555.1:0-5034 GCA_031417575.1 Rhodoferax sp.
TGGGGTGCAGCCGTTTTTGGGCGAAAACGCAGATTTTGTGGATCTGGTGGCCCGGCTTTGCCTGTCTGAAACACTACCCGGCACGCGCAACTGATGAAGACATCACGGATTTATGCCGTTGCTGCGGTATTGAGCATCGTAGTGGCTGCCATTCCGGTGGCTTACCCTGGTTTGGACTTGGCGGTGGCCCACTACTTCCTGCAAGTACCGGCACCTGTCAAGACGGGTGATTGGTGGTGGGTGAATTGGATCAATGAATACACTCCCACCGTTTTTCGCAGCCTGGCCGTCGCAAGCCTCCTGATGTGGTGGATTACCGACCGAAACACGCGGTGGAAATCCTGGGCGGTACCCTCGGCCTTTGTGGGGCTGGCCCTGGTGATCGGGCCGGGCTTGCTGGTCGGCAGTGCCAAAGAAATCACGCTGCGGGCACGCCCTTTTCATGTCACAGAGTTTGCGGGCACCCAGCAGTTCAGCCCCGCATTGACCATCGTTAACCAATGTAGTGACAACTGCGCCTTTGTCAGCGGGCACACGGCCGACGGGTTCTTTCTGGCCAGCCTGATGTTGATTTTCCCGAGGCGCCGTTGGTGGTGGCTGACTGCCGGTGTCTTGAGCGGTGTGGTCATTGGTTTTGCGCGGATTTCAGTGGGTGCCCATTGGCTGAGTGACGCGTTGTGGGCCTTTCCCATCACGCTGCTGGGCAGCTGGCTGGTTTACGTGGCGTTTTTGCGTTTGGGGTGGCTTAAGGCTGGTTCAGAGTAGCGGGGCAAGACGCGACACCCAAGAAGCAGGGTCAGTCGGCTTCTCTTAGATGATTTACCGCATAATGAATGCCGAAATAAGCCACATTTACGCATGAATCTTCACCAATTCCGGTTTGTTCAAGAAGCCGCACGCCGAAACCTCAATTTGACGGAGGCGGCCAAGGCACTGTTTACCTCGCAGCCGGGGGTTTCCAAGGCGATTCTCGAGTTGGAGCAAGAGCTGGGCATTGATATTTTTGCCCGGCATGGCAAACGGCTCAAACGCATCACCGAGCCGGGGCAACAGGTGCTCAAAAGCATTGAAGTCATCATGCGCGAGGTGGGCAACCTCAAACGCATTGGCGAGCAGTTCAGCGCCGAAGACAGCGGCACGCTTTCACTGGCCACCACGCATACGCAGGCGCGTTATGTGTTGCCCGACGGCATCAAGCGCCTGCGCGAGGCTTACCCCAAGGTTAACGTCAGCCTGCACCAAGGCTCGCCCGATCAAGTGGCCCGCATGGTGATTGACGAAGTGGCCGACGTGGGCATCGCCACTGAATCTTTGGCCGGGTACGATGAACTGGTAACTCTGCCCTGTTATGAATGGCAACACGTTTTGGTGTTGCCGCAAGGGCACCCACTGGCCCTGCAGGAGGTGGTGACATTGCAGGATATCGCCAAAGAGCCGCTCATCACCTATCACCCGTCATACACCGGTCGCACCAAGATCGACCGGGCCTTTGCAGCCGAAAAACTAACCCCCCGTATCGCGCTGGAAGCGATTGATTCCGACGTGATCAAGACCTATGTGGGCCTGGGGCTGGGCATTGGCATTGCTGCCGAAATGGCGGTGCGCGATCTGGATTCAGCCCAAGGGCTATCGGCAGAAAAGACAGACCCGAAAACGAACCTGGTGGCGCGGCCTGTGGGGCACTTGTTTGGCAGCAACGTCACGCGCATTGCGTTCAAACGCGGCGCTTACCTGCGCAATTTTGTTTACAAATTCTCCGAGCTCCTCAGCGACCAGCTCACCCATGAACTCATCTTTGACGCGATGAACCGCAAAACCTGATCCGATGAACCCCATGCCCATGCCCCATCCGCGCACACCCGCCGTGCAAACCAAGTTGCCCGCTGTGGGCACCACCATTTTTACCGTGATGTCGGCCCTGGCCGCTGAAAAACAGGCGGTCAACCTGGGCCAGGGTTTCCCGGATTTCAACTGCGACCCAGCCTTGGTCAATGCCGTAAGCCAAGCCATGAATGACGGCCTGAACCAGTACCCCTCGATGCTGGGCGTGCAGGGCCTGCGCGATGCAGTGGCCAGCAAGATCAAGGCGGTTTACGGTCGTGAATACCGGGCCGCAGACGAAATCACCATCACCGCCGGCGCAACGCAAGCCATCATCACGGCGGTTTTGGCGGTGGTGCACCCCGGCGATGAAGTCATCGTGCTGGAGCCGTGTTATGACAGCTACGTACCCAACATCGAGTTGGCCGGTGGTGTGGTGGTGCGCGTGCCGCTCACGCCGGGCACTTTCCGCCCCGATTTTGACAAGATCGCCGCAGCCATTACGCCCAAAACCCGCGCCATCCTGATTAATTCTCCGCACAACCCCAGCGGCACCGTCTGGTCTGCCACCGACATGCAGGCGCTTGATGATTTGCTGGCCCCCACTGAGATTTTGCTGATCAGCGATGAGGTCTATGAACACATGGTGTACGACGGCCAGCTGCACCAAAGCGCGGCGCGTTTTCCGGGTTTGGCGGCGCGTGCCTTCATCGTTTCGAGTTTTGGCAAAACTTACCATGTCACAGGGTGGAAGGTCGGTTACGTGGCGGCTCCGGCTGCGTTAACCACCGAGTTTCGCAAGGTGCATCAGTTCAACGTCTTTACGGTGAACACGCCGGTCCAATACGGTCTGACAGCCTATATGGGCGACCCGAAACCCTACCTCGACCTGCCCGCTTTTTACCAGCGTAAACGCGATTTGTTCCGTGAAGGGTTGAAACGCACGCAGTTCAAGGTGTTGCCGTCTGAAGGAACCTATTTTCAGTGTGTGGACATCAGCGCGGTGACGACCAAACACGGCAATCTGAATGAGGCTGATTTCTGCAAATGGCTGACCTCTGAAATCGGCGTTGCCGCGATTCCGCTCAGTGCGTTTTATGGCAATGGATTTGACCAGTGCGTGGTACGTTTTTGCTTCGCGAAAAAAGACGAAACACTGAATTTGGCGCTGGAGCGATTGGCAAAATTATAGACTTTAGGTATATTTAAAAATTTAACGTATATTTTTAGATCTTTTTTGTTATATTTAATATAGCTAATTGTGCAATTCTTTCCATCACAAATACCAGACTAGCATTGAACGGAATTTTTACAATATTTATTTAGCTCAAAAACGGCGGTTTTGCTGGCAACCGTCCGCTTGGCACCCGGCCCCACGTCCAGGCTGAGCTTCGCCTCATACTTGGCAAAAAACGCCTCAAACAACTCGCCGCCCAAGGTGGCATGGGCCGTCAGGGTATCGGCTTTGGCGTCGTAATCGAGCAACACGGCGCACAGCGGTTGTTCGGCCGGGCCACTGAGCACTTTGGCGCCTTGGGCCGGGTCATACTGGCTGTGGTCTGCGCAGCAGTGAATGAGGTTGTCTTGCAGCCCTTTTTGCGCTTTGGTTTTGCGAAAGCTGATGAAGCTGACCTGGGGCGTGGGGTAGACCAGGTGGTGGGCACAAATGGCGCTGAAGGCCACCACACTTTTGCTTTTGCCCACACCTCCAGGCCAGGCGTAATCGGCGGCGGCCTTGGTGGTGAGTTTTTGCGGCTCGGCGGCCTTGCCCAGATCCAGCAAGAAAACGGGTGTGGCTTCAAACGGGTAGTGAAACAGGTAATTGGTTTGCGGCTTCAAGCTTGCGGCACGAAGCGGCTGACCCTGTTCATCAACCAGCAAGGTGCGGCTGTAAGCCCGCGCACGTGTTTCGGCGGCAAAAACGGGCGCATGAAACATGCCGGCAACTGGTACCGGCAGGCAAGTAGCGGCCGCTGCGCACTGTTCTACAAAACGTCTTCTGTCCATTCGCCAAGGCTCCGGATGGGGTGTTGTTGGTGAGCGAATCAATAGTCTAGGCCATTTAGCCAACGGGGACCAACAGCACCACCGCCCGCGCTTCAATCGCCTCGCCCAGCCCGACCGGGCCTATTTTTTCTGCCGTTTTGGCTTTCACGTTGACTTGGTCGATTTTTAACGACAAACCGGCCGCGATACCTTCCCGCATGGCTTCAATATAAGGGGCCAATTTGGGTGCCTGGGCGATCACGGTGCTGTCAACATTGCCGATTTCATAACCCTGCGCACGCACTCGGCGTGCCGTTTCTTGCAGCAAAACCATGGAATTGGCACCCTTGAAGCGCAGGTCGGTGTCGGGAAAGTGTTTGCCAATGTCACCCAGGGCCGCTGCGCCCAGCAAGGCGTCGGTGATGGCATGCAGCAAGGCATCGGCATCCGAATGCCCGAGCAAGCCCCGGTGAAAGGGGATCGTGACGCCGCCCAGCACCAAGGGCCGATCCGGCACCAGCGCGTGGATGTCCCAACCTTCGCCGATTCTGGGTAGGGCAACGCGCATCAGATCCACGTTAAGAGAATCGGTGGTTGCGGTCGGGGCTGCGGTCATGCCACCATTGTCCGGGCTTTAAGCAGGCTTTCGGCAAAAGCGAAGTCTTCAGGGTAAGTCACTTTGAAATTCTGGGCACTGCCCTGTACCAGCAAGGGTTTTAAACCTTCGGCTTCCATGGCGCTGGATTCATCCGTCACGGCCAAGCCCGCTGTTTCACAGGCCTGCAAGGCGGTCGTCAGGGCCCCGAGGCGGAACATTTGGGGCGTTTGCGCCAGCCATTTGTCGGCACGTTCAACCGTTTCAGCTACCCGCCCGGCTTTGGATGTCTTTAACGTGTCTGGCAAAGGCAAAGCCAGTAATCCACCCACGTCGTCGTGCCAACAGGCGTTGATCAAATGCGCAATGAGCTCGGGCGTTACCAGGCAACGGGCCGCATCGTGTACCAAAACCCAGTCGTTTTCGGTTGCCCCGACGGTTTGCAAATGAACAAGGCCATTAAAAACGCTTTTTGTTCTTGTATCGCCGCCACAATTAGCTATTAATACTGTATCAAATTGGGGCCTATAAGCGTCCAAAAAGTTATCGCCAGGGGCCACCACCACCAGTGTCTTGAAGATTTGCCCAACGGCACCCATCGCCTTCAAGGTGTGTACCACCAAGGGCGCGCC
>JANOVW010000556.1:0-3790 GCA_031417575.1 Rhodoferax sp.
ACCAACCCCCCCCCTAAACCCCCCCTGGATATGGTCTTCACAACGCAATACATGCCAAACACCACCAGGCTGGCTGCTCCCCCCCACGGCACTGGCCGCTTTTGGGCCAGCAAAAACCAAACGGCAAAAGGCGAGCTGGCCACCAGATAGATGTCAATGGCGGCGCCACCCAAGTGCATCTCCCAAAAGCTGGCGGTGGTGCGGTAGTGGGTTGAAAAGTTCAGCCAACCCGGAAACGCCGCGCGTTCCAGCAAGGCCATGCTGGCCACTACTGCCAACCCGGCGCACATGCCATGGGCAAAAAGCGAATAAACGCGCGCAGTACCGCCATCTTGCCGTATCTGCCGCAGCCACAACGGCAACAGCAGAACAACAAAAACAAGACTTTTCCCGATGCGCAAACTGCTGAGGGCGCTGTGTTCATCCTGAAACATCCAGTTTGCGAAACTGACATCGCCCTGGCCGGGCCAACCGGCCATGCCCCGCGCGGCTGACACGCAGGTCGTCAAGACCAACGCACCCAGCAAAAACAGCGGCAGCTTGGGTAAAGCGACGTATCGGCCGAATGCGTTGGCGGGCAAAAAGCCATCCCAGGCCCACCGGCCATAGGCGCCCGCCAGGCTGGCCAACACCAGCAAGTCGAACTCTTCCACCACCCGCCAGCCCGTCCAGGGCGCGAAGTTGAGCCACGGCAGACAGGCAGGTAGGACGAATAACCACCAAGTGGGGAAACATGCAGTGAGCACCGCCCAACAGAAAACTGCAGCTAATGCCAGCGCGGGCCCAACCGGGTGTTGTGCAGCCACCGACAGGGCCAAACCGCCCAAAGCAAAGGCGCCTGCCCCTAACAACCCCTGCGCCCGCTCAATCACCCAGCCGGCCCCACAACTTGGCGACCAGCCCAGGCGAGCGCATCACGGCGATTCGGAGCCCCATGCCCGTGGGTATCAAACCAGCAATTCAACACAAACAGGATGCCCCAAAAACCCGCGCGGGCTGGCGCTCAGACCATAGGCCCCTGATTGGTACACCACCACAAAATCACCCACCTGCGCCACTGGCAGCTCCATGCGGTCGGCCAGCAGATCCAGCGGCGTACACAGCGGCCCCACCACCGAGGCGCGCTCGCGCTGCGCTGAATCAATACGATTGCCCACCGTCACCGGATAATTTTTGCGCACCACCTGACCGAAATTGCCAGATGCGGCCAAGTGGTGATGCATGCCGCCGTCCACCACCAAAAACACCTGCCCGGCTGAGACTTTGCGGTCTACCACGCGGGTGACATACAGACCGGCTTCACCCACCAGGTAGCGCCCGAGTTCGAGCACCAATTGCGCTTGTGGCAGTTCGGTTTTGGCGCTTGTCAGTAGATTTTGCAGGTTGGCTGCAATAGGGGCCAGCTCCAACCGGGTTTCACCGGGGAAGTAAGGAATGCCAAAACCGCCGCCCAGGTTAAGGGTTTTAACCTTCAGGCCGAAATGGGCAGCCTGGGCCGCCAACCGCAAAGCGAGGGCATAACTGTTTTGTTGGGCCTGGACGATCGCCTGGGAATTCAGACTCTGGGAACCGGCGAAGATCTGAAAACCTTCAAACTGTAGCCCGCCAGCGGTGGCAGCTATTTGCGCCAGTGCCCCCGGGATTTGATTGACATCGATGCCAAACGGCTTGGCACCGCCGCCCATCTTCATGCCCGATGCCTTGAGTTCGAAATCCGGGTTGACGCGCAGCGCCACGCGGGCTGGTTTTCCCAAGCTCAATGAAATAAGAGCCAGCGCCGCCACTTCACGGGCTGATTCTGCGTTCAGCAAAATGCCCGCCTGCACGGCCAGGCGCAATTCAGCCTCGCGTTTGCCGGGTCCGGCAAAACTGATGTGCTGCGGGTCGGCCCCTTGCGCCAGTGCCACGGCCAGCTCACCGCCCGAGGCGACATCAATGCCATCTAGCGCCGCATTGCCTTGTGCCAGCAACGCCACCACGGCGGGCAGGGGGTTGGCCTTCATCGCGTAATGCAGGTGAATGCCAACGGGCAAATCACGCCGCAGCGCCTCGACCCGATGGCGAATCAGGCTTTGGTCGTACACGTAAAACGGTGTTTGGCCCGCGCGTTCGGCCAACTGGGTGAGCGAGCAGCCCCCTACGGCCAACTCCCCATTCACGGCTGTGAACTGGTTCATCGGCGCATGGACGGGCAGTTTGCGCGGGCTGTTGGCGACTGCTTCAACAGGCGCTCTGAATTCACCGGGTTCAAATGGCATGGCGGTTCCTCCAGTCGGCAGCTATGGCTTGGCGGTCAATTTTGCCGTTGGCGTTGCGCTGCAACGCGTGGCTAACCACTTCAATGCCCGCAGGAACCATGTAGGCTGGCATGCGGTTACGACACTGGGCCAACAGGGCTTCTGCCAGGGCTGATTGCGCAGGAGCAGGAGCAGGCGTTGGGGCTGACGCTGACGCAGACTCTGCATCTTCAGCCGATGCGTGCGCCAGCACGGCCAGATGAATGACCTGCCCCAGCACCGGGTGCGTGATACCAAAAGCAGCACACTCAGCGGCCAGCCCGGTGGCGTAAACCAACTCTTCGACCTCGACCGGACTCACGCGGTACCCCGAGGTTTTGATCATCTCGTCGCGGCGGCCAACAAAATACAAAAACCCGTCTGCGTCGCGTCGAACGGTATCGCCCGAAAACACAGCGTATTCGGGCAATTGCAGGCCCGTGCCACTCGTTCTTGCCGCACCGCTGCGCGCGGCGCGAACCCGAGGGGGCAGCGGCTTAAAGCGTTCAGCGGTTTTTTCGGGGTCATTCCAATAGCCTTGGGCCACCAGGGCACCCCGGTGAACCAATTCACCGGGTTCGTCTGCATCACACAAACTGCCGTCTTCACGCAGCACCAGAATTTCCGCATTCGGAATGGCTTTGCCCATGGAATCGGGCCGTTTGTCGACCTCGTCGGGCGGCAAATACGTGGAGCGGAAGGCTTCGGTCAGGCCGTACATCAGGAAAGGCTGGGCGGCGGGCGCCTGTTGCCGCAGTTGCGCCAGGGTGGCACGCGGCATGTGGCCACCGGTATTGGCAAAGTAGCGCAGGTGGGTGCGTATGGCATCCGGCCATTTAAGCGCCGCCAACTGGATGTACAAAGGCGGCACAGCCGTGAGCCCGGTAACCTGCTCGCGCACCATGACCTTGAGCACGTCTTGCGGCAACAGGTAATTGAGCAGCACCACCCGCGCACCGCTTAAAAAAGCGGTGGTGAGCTGGCTGAAACCTGCGTCAAACGAGAGCGGCAGGGCCGCCAAGAGCGTGTCATGCGGGCCATTGCCCAAATAACTGGCCACACTTTGTGCACCGGCCACCAGGTTACGGTGCGACAACACCACGCCTTTGGGCTGCCCCGTGCTACCGCTGGTGTAAAGGATGGCGGCTATGTCGGCATCGATCAGTTGCGCATCATCTGGCCGCAATGGGTGATTTTCATTAAAATAAGTATTATTTAAAGTAGTATTTTGATTTTCATCCTGATTTTCTCTTTTAAATAAAGCACTATAAGCTATTATATTTGTATCATTAACGATTATATTTTCAGCATTATTTGTTAAAATTACACTTTTTAAAGAAATATTTTCAAGTAAGTCAAACTGCAATTGACCCCATCGCTGCGGCGAGGTGATCAGCACTTGCACGTCACAATCGCGCAAGATATAGGCTACTTGTGCGGGCTTGAGCAAGGGGTTGATCGGTACAAACACACCGCCTGCCGCTGTAATGCCGAACGGGGCCAGTGCTGATTCA
>JANOVW010000557.1:0-1821 GCA_031417575.1 Rhodoferax sp.
CAACAAGGCCAGCTCGGCGCGCATATGGCCGCGAAGTTTGGCGTCCAGGTTGGAGAGCGGCTCATCGAACAGGAAAACCTGGGGTTCCCGCACAATCGCCCGTCCAATTGCCACCCGCTGGCGCTGGCCGCCCGATAGTTCTTTGGGCTTGCGTTGCAGCAGGTGCTCAATGTTCAGCACCTTGGCGGCGGTGGCCACCTTGGCCGCGATTTCTGCTGCCGGGCGACCGCCCAGGCTCAGCGAGAACGACATGTTTTGCGCCACGTTCATGTGCGGGTACAGCGCGTAGTTCTGGAACACCATCGCAATGTCGCGTGCCATCGGGTGGGCGTTGGTCACATCGCGCCCGCCAATAAAAACCTGGCCGGCAGTCACCTCCTCCAGGCCCGCAACCATGCGCAGGGTGGTGCTTTTGCCGCAGCCCGATTCACCCAGCAAAACCACAAATTCGCCCGGTGCGACCGCCAGGCTGAGCTCCTGCACCACCGTCACGTCGCCGAAACGTTTGACGACGCCTTCGAGTTCCAAGCCGTTCATGAGGGTGTCCTGTTCATCCCAAAGGCCTGCGAATGCCCCAGCCGATGGGTTTGCGCCGGTTACCGGGGTGGGCTGGATCCGGGCCCCAGATAGCCTGGTAGGTGTCGATGCAGCGCCCGGTACGTTGAAGCCAGGCAAAAGCAAATGCCAAAGCAACCCACCACACACCCAACAACAGCGCCATCCAACGCGGCGCGTTGACCACTACCAGGCCGACGGCGATGACGCCGATAGACGCCACCAGCGCCAGCCAGCCCAGGAACTTGTGCAGCCGTTCAAAATGCAGCCGCCAGGGGGTCATGTCGTAGTGATCGCCCCGCATGTGTTCAGCCGTTGGGCCGCCTTTGCTGCCGCGGATGAGGCCGCCGGCGACTTGCACGGTGCCCACCGCCACCACGAACCAGCCGACCCAGGCATGCATTTGTGCCAGCAACCCCTGGCCCGCCGCGTGGCCATCAACCAGATAAAGCCCGAGCAACATCAGGCCAAAACCCGCCCACTGGAATACCTGGTGCACATGCAACCACCCGGTGTGATCCACTTGAGTCGGCCAGTTTTGGCCCGGCAGCACCTTGAAAAAACGGGCTGCCAATGCCCCCAGAGGCAGCAGAAAACCCCAGGCCAACACCATACTGCGGGCATGCCACATGGCCCATGGCGCGATGTGATGCTCGCCCTGTCCCACCAGCGGCGCGCTCAACCAGTCCATGAGCAAGTCCATGGTGCCGCGCCGCGGGTGTGAAGGGTGATGCGGTACAGCGAAGAGCTGGCGCAAATGAACAACTCGTTGCCAGCCGGGCCGCCAAAACACAGGTTGCCTACTTTTTCGGGTACCGGAATGCGGCCGATGCGGGTGCCGTCCGGGTGAAAGACCTGCACGCTGTCTTGGCTGCTGGTGTACAAAAAGCCATTCACATCAATGCGGAATCCATCGGGGAGTCCGGGGTTCACCACAGCAAACACCCTGGGGTTTGCCAGGTCTTGGCCGTTTATCACGTCGAACGCGACGATGTGGTGGTTGCCGTCGTCTTGCAGCGCCGCCGACGTGTCGCTGACGTACAGGGTTGATTCATCGGGCGAAAACGCCAGGCCGTTGGGATGCACCAAAAAATCGCTGGCGATCCGCAGGTTGTTGTGGGCGGCATCTACCCTAAAAACGTAACAACCGGGCAGTTCGGGGTCTGCGCGATGCCCTTCGCGGTCACTCAAAATGCCATAGGGTGGGTCGGTGAACCAGATGCTGCCGTCGCGTTTGACCACCACGTCGTTGGGCGAATTCAGGCG
>JANOVW010000558.1:0-3521 GCA_031417575.1 Rhodoferax sp.
GGTCGGTTTTTTTCCATCAAGGGGCTCAAAGCGGACATCGTCTGATCATATAGTCAATAGTCGGGCGCTTGAGAAGCTGGCCTTGGCTGAAGTCGCATCGGGAACTGGCGTTTAGTGGCCGTTTAATCGGCGTTTGGACCAGCCCGCCTGGGTACGTCGCGGTTTGTTTGAAAACTTGTTCAGATGTCAATTTTTTTAATCATTGCACCCTAGCCCTAGAGGATTGCTGACATGCCTGCCGATTTCCCAGCGTCCAAAAAGCGGGTTGTCCAGTTGCGCGACCCCTTGCCCGGTGACATGGGGTGGGTGATTCAGCAACATGGTGAGTTGTATGCGCGCGAATACGGTTTCAACGCCGAATTCGAGGCACTGGTCGCCGGCATTGTGACCACCTACATGCGCAAGCACCAACCCGAGTGGGAACGCTGCTGGATCGCCGATGTCGATGGTCAACGGGCCGGTTCCGTGTTTTTGGTGCGCAAGTCGAAAACGGTTGCCCAGTTGCGTTTGCTCATCCTCACGCCTGCAACGCGTGGCTTGGGCCTGGGCGCGCGCTTGTCAGATGAATGCATCGCTTTTGCGCGGGCCAAAGGCTACAAAAAAATCGTGTTGTGGACCAACAATTGCCTGATCGACGCCATACGAATTTACCAGCGGCGCGGGTTTCAGCTTGTCAAAACCGAGGCTTATCACGGTTTTGGCCAAGACCTGGTGGGTGAAACCTACGAATTGAAGCTCTGACGGGCGTTTTGCACCACGGCCCCGCGTGATGACTCACGCCAGTTTCCCTTCATCACCCGATTGATAATGGCACCATGCTCAGCCCTGCGTCCTTGGAACCCACTCCCACCCGCGCCAAACCCGAGTCCCTCTCCGACCTGTTCTGGTCCTTCACGTTTTTGGCCCTGCAAGGTTTTGGCGGTGTGCTGGCGGTGGTGCAGCGGGAACTGGTGGAGAAGAAAAAATGGTTGACGATGGAGGAATTCATTGAAGACTGGGCGGTGGCGCAGGTGCTGCCGGGGCCCAACGTGGTGAACCTGGCGCTGATGATTGGTGACCGCCACTTTGGCACGCGGGGCGCTTTGGTGGCGCTGGCGGGCATCCTGGTTTTCCCTCTATTGGTAGTGTTGTGCCTCGTGGCCGCGTTTTCAGGCGTGGCCGATTCCGCGCGCGCCCAGGGCGCGTTGCGCGGCATGGGTGCGGTGTCGGGCGGGCTGATTGCCGCCACGGGGCTCAAACTGATTCCTGCACTCAAAAAGAACCCCATGGGCCCCCTGGTTTGCTGGGCCTTGATCGTGCTGACATTCGTGGCAATTGCCGGGTTGCGCTTGCCCTTGTTGTGGGTGCTGGTGGTGCTGGGCGGCCTGGGTTGGGCCTGGGCTTGGCGAAAACTTGATGGCGCGGCAGTGCCAGGGCCAACCCACGAAGGCAAACCATGAGTCTGAATTTTTCAGCGGGCGATTGGTTGACATTGTTTTCACACTTTGCCTCGCTTTCCTTGCTGGCCGTTGGCGGAGCCATCACCACCGTACCCGACATGCATCGGTATTTGGTGTCAGATCGCCAATGGCTCACTGAAACCCAATTCACTTCCAGCATTGCCATGGCACAAGCTGCACCAGGGCCCAACGTGTTGTTTGTGGCGCTCATGGGCTGGAATGTGGGCGTGAATGCCGGCGGTGGTTTGGCCGCGGGGCCCGCCGCTTGGGGCTGGGCGCTGCTGGGGGTTTGTATTTCAATGTTGGGCATTTTGTTGCCCAGCACCACGCTGACCTTTTTGGCGGCGCGTTGGGGCCATCAAAACCGTGACCGCCGTTCGGTGCGGGCCTTCAAGAGCGGCATGGCACCCGTCGTGGTGGCGCTGCTGGTGGCGACCGGCTGGATTTTGTCTTCCAGCCTGGGCAAGTCATGGTCTCAATGGCACATTTGGGCCGTTGCGTTTGTGGCTGCCATGGTGGTGTGGCGCACCAAAATCCACCTCTTGTGGCTTTTGGGTGCGGGCGGCCTGATGGGGTGGCTGGGTTGGGTCTAACTCCATCTCCAAATAAACACCATTAGTCCAGAAGCGTTCTAGTACCCCATCGCTGCACCGTCTCGCCTTGGATCGGCCGCGCCAATCCAGCCATCAGCTTTGCGCATGAGGAATCCCTGGCCGCTGATGAGCGGCACGATTTCCACTGTGTGCCCTTTTGCAGTGAGTGCGGAAGCCAAAGCAGTTGCAGCGGTGTCTTTTTCCAGTTGCACTTTTCCAGGGGCGGCTGACGAGACGTTCCCGCGCGCCAAAGCCTGCGCAGGGGTTCGTTGGTTGGCCAGCATCTCGATCAAGCTGCTGGTGATGTAGTCCACGATTTGAAAACCACCGGCCGAGCCGCCTACCAACATGGGTTTGCCCGCCGCATCAAACACGATGACTGGCGCCATTGAGGTGACGGGGCGCTTGCCAGGTTCCATCCGATTCGGAACGGCTTGGTCGGACCGCGGAAGGCCAGTGAAATTCGTCATGGCGTTGTTCAGCACATACCCGTCCACCATCAGCCTCGATCCAAAATTAAGGTTGTTCGTCGTCGTCAGGCTCAGGGCGTTGCCACTGCCATCCACAATGGCCAACTGGCTGGTGGCATCTGCTGTCTCGCTGCCGGGCGCGGCGCTAAGCATCGCCGTTTTGACATCGATCACACCGGGGCTCACTGTCAATGCGCGTTTGTTTGGGTCGATTTGAGCAGCCCGGGCCCTTACATAAGGCGCAGCAATCAGCGCGGCAGAGGGCACTTTCAAGAATGCTGGGTCGCCAATGTAATGCAGGCGGTCGGCCTGAGCCAGCCGCCCAGCCTCGGCATACAAATGCACAAACGTCGGGTCGTCAAAATTAAAGCGCGCGGTTTGAGCAACGCCTTGCATCCGCGCTTCCATCATCTGCAGCATTTGCAAAACTACTACGCCACCAAACGACGTGGGACCCATCGCGCAGACTTTGTAGACCAGAAATGGCGCGCACAATGGCTCTCTGGGCTCGGCGCGATAAGCGCGCAGATCTGCTTCGCTGATCATTGACGGATGCGCACCGCGCTGCACGCCGGCCACAAGCGCAGCGCCACCGCCTTGCGCCAAAAAGCCCGCAGGCCCTTGCTTTGCAATGCGGTTCATCGTGTTCGCGTACGCCGGGTTCTTCAGAACTGCGCCAAGCGGCAAAACTCTCTGGTCCGCATCAAAGTACAACGCCAACATCTCAGAATGATCCTTCGCCGCATTTGGCGCAGAAAGAACGGTGTGCATGTAGCGGGGAAACGGGAACCCTTCGTTGGCCAACTGTATCGCGGGCTCAAACAAGCGCTCCCAAGGAAGCTTGCCATGCCGCTCATGAAGCATCTTAAGCACGCCGAGAGCGCCAGGCACACCCACTGAGCGACCGCCCCGAGCCACATCCTCGCTTTTAAGTGTCTTCCCATCAAAATCTTGAGCAAGTGCGGCCGTCACCCGGCTTGGCGCTGCGGCCAAACCATCATAGGTCGTCAAACTCATGG
>JANOVW010000559.1:0-2148 GCA_031417575.1 Rhodoferax sp.
TGCTTACCAATTGGCGCGCAACAGCTTTGAGGCGAGTTTTGCCCCGGTTGCCGACAAGCGCAGATACGTTGAGCGGCTCGATCACCTGTTCGAGACCTTTCGGTAAGGCTCCCGGCCAAGCAACACGTTAAAATCCCCCCAAGGTCCGCTGCTCCGCGGGCCTTGCTTTTTTAATCTGGAGCCATGTAGAGGACTACCATGTACAAAAACCTCGCGGCGATGCGCCCTTGGGCCTGTCTCTTGTCCGCTTGTTTTACTTTAACGGCCAATGGCCAAACGCCCGTCGCAGTGCCGACATCACCGCCGCTCAAGATCGGCTTCGTGTATGTCGCGCCGCTTACCGATGCCGGTTGGGTTCGACAGCACGACCTGGGGCGCAAGGCGGTCGAAGCGGCACTTAACAACGCTGGCACAGGCAGCGGCGCTGCGGCAAAAGTGACAACCACTTACGTGGAAAACGTGGCCGAGGGGCCTGACGCCGAGCGCGTCATCCGTGATTTGGCGGCCAGCGGGCACATGCTCATCTTCACACCGAGCTTTGGATATATGGAACCCACGCTCAGTGTTGCCAAAGACTTTCCCAAGGTCCGGTTTGAATCCATCACCGGCTACAAAACAGCATCCAATGTGGCGGTAGCCAATGCCCGGTATTACGAGGGCCGTTACCTGGCCGGCATTGCAGCGGGCCGGATGACGCAAACCGGTGTGGCGGGTTACGTGGCGGGTTTTCCGATTCCGGAGGTCTTGCAGGGCATCAATGCCTTCACCTTGGGTATGCGTTCGGTGAATCCCAAGGCAGAGGTCAAAGTGATTTGGCTGAATGCCTGGTTTGACCCGCCTCGCGAGCGTGACGCCGCCATGACGCTGTTTAACCAGAGCGTTGACGTGATCGCCTTCCATACCGGCTCCAATGCGGTGATGGTGGCAGCGCAAGAGCGCGGCAAGATGGCAGTGGCCTACCATTCGGACATGCGCCGCGTAGCACCAGACGCGCAAATTGTGGCTGTTACCCACGAATGGGGCAATTACTACACCCAACGGGCAAAGGCCGTGCTGGATGAAAGCTGGAAGACTGGTTCAGTTTGGGGTGGCGTCAAAGAGGGCATGGTCAAGGTGGATGCGTTTGGCCCCAAAGTACCCGAAGCGGTGCGCAACGAGGTTCTGTTGCGCCAAAAAGAAATCGCTGCAGGCCAATTGCAGCCTTTTGCCGCCGGGAAATTTGATGTCAAGGACAACCAGGGCAAAGTGGTCATCAGCGCCGGTACAGCGCTCACCGATGCCCAATTGCTGGGCATGAATTGGCTGGCAGAAGGCGTGCAGGGCAAGCTGTCCAAATAGGGTAATCTTGGGCTCATGAGAGCCTACCGCGCAGCCCTGCTTCAATTCAAAAACACATCGGACACCACCGGTGAGGCAGTTTACGAGCCAGACGGCCTGCTGGTGACATCGCCCAATGCCCAAGGTGTTCAAACCGTGCGTGCAGCGGGTTCGTGGGCTGCGCTCAAAGGCGAATTCGGCGCTCTGGATGTCGAGCACTTGCCAGGGCGGCTGATTGCGCCCGGTTTTGTTGATTTGCATCTGCACTACCCGCAGACCGACATCATTGGTTCGCCCGCGTCGGGGCTGTTGCCCTGGCTTGAAAACTACACCTTTCCAGAAGAAGCCCGTTTTTCCGATGCCGCCCACAGTGAAGCGGCGGCACGCTTTTTTGTAAACGAGTTGATGCGCCACGGAGTAACCAGCGCCTTGGTATTTGCCAGCGCGCACACGGCCTCGGTGGAAGCCCTGTTTGCAGCGGTCAACGCACGGCATATGCGTCTGGTTACCGGCCTGTGCCTGATGGATCGCCATGCGCCAGAGGGTGTTCTGAACCAGACGGATCAAAGCCTGGCCGACACGGAAAACCTGATCCGCAAATGGCACGGGCAGGCCAGGCTGGGTTATGCCATCACGCCGCGTTTTGCACCCAGTTGTTCAGATGCCCAATTGGTGGGCGCAGGCCAGTTGGCCGCGCGGTATCCGGATGTCTGGATTCAATCGCACGTGGCAGAGAACCCCGATGAGATCGCCTGGGCACGTGAACTGTTCCCCAAATCGCGCAGCTACCTCTCGGTGTATGACGATTTTGGCCTGATGCGGAAAAAGGCG
>JANOVW010000560.1:0-3259 GCA_031417575.1 Rhodoferax sp.
CCATCGCCAGCACCAGGTCTTCCCAGACCCGCGCTTTTTCTTGCGGGTTGCGCAGCAAGTAGGCGGGCGGGTAGGTGGCCACCAACGGGATGTTGGCACCTTGCGGTTGGAAAGCATGCACTTGGCCGCGCAGTTTGCCCGGTGGCAATTTGTCGACCTCGGGCACTGCGCCACGCAACAGGGTTTGCGCCGCCAGCTTGCCCAGCGTCAGGATGATTTTGGGTTGCAGTAACTCGATTTGCCGATGCAGGTAAGCCGCGCATTGAGTGACCTCATCTGGCGAGGGATTGCGGTTACCCGGCGGGCGGCATTTGATAACCGTGGTGAGGTAAACAGCGCCGCCAGCGCCCTGCGCGCGGGGCAGGCCCATCGCCTTGAGCATGTTGCCCAGCAGCTGGCCTGTCTCGCCCGCGAAGGGGTTGTCGGCCTGGTCTTCGGCATCGCCGGGCAGGTCGCCCACAATCAGCCAATCGGCCTGAGGGGGTGCTTCGTTGGCGGCAATCACGTCTTCTGCGCCTTGCAACGCGCCCGGCAGGCCTTGGCTCACACCCGGCCTGGAACCAAAAACCGTTTGCGTGCGCCCTTCACACAGCTTGCAGGCCTGGCAGCTGGCAGCAGCCTGGGCCAGCAGTGGCCAACTTAGCTGGTGAACCGGCGGCGACCCATCAGAATAACTATTTTCATCAAATGTATTTGAATTATTATGGGATATTGCTCTGACAATATTTCCACTATTAGATATACTTTTTATATCTAAATTGTTTGTTTTTAATTCTTTAATTTCATTAAAATTACTATTTTTTGAAATTATTTCAACCGGTACTGCGGCTGCTTTGGGCACTACAACTGGCGGTTCTGGCGCCAAAACCACCGGCTTGGGCCACCACACGGTGATGCCCATCTCTTTGAGCATGGCGCGTTGGCGCTCGTCCAGATGCAGGCTCATGGCGCAACCCCAAGGGCTAAAACACGGGCCATCATCACAACACCAGGCTCATCACAATGGCGTCTTCACGCGGTTGGCTGCCATTGGGGTAATAGGCTTTGCGCAGGCCGACCCGCTTGAAACCCTGGGCGCTGTACACCTCGTACGCGCGGGTGTTGCTCACACGCACTTCCAGCCACAGGGTGTGCACCTGCTGCCCGCGCGCCCACACTGCCAGCGCATCCAGCATCACCCGCGCCCAGCCCTGGCGCTGGTACACCGGCGCAACGGTAATGTTGAGCAAATGCACCTCACCGGCCCCTTGCATGGCAATAAAGTAGCCCAACAGCTCCTGGCCCGCCAGCAGCAACTGGGCCTGGTAACCACTGGCCAGCGCGTCGCTGAAGTTTTGGCGGCTCCACGGGAAGGCATAGGCACGGTTTTCTACCGCCACCACGGCGTTCATGGCTTCTGGGCCAAAGGGCTCAAAACGGGCTTCAACGGTTTGCAAAACGGCGTTCATGGCGGGCAGCTTGCGGAAGTGTCAGGCAATGGTTTGAGGTGGCAAGGCGAGCGTTGACTTGGCCAGCAGGCGCTCTTGCGTGGTTTGTGCCACTTTATCCCGAATGTAGAGCGGCAACGCCTGTTCGGCGGCAACAGCCAAGCCTGCTTGCAACAGGACCGGGGCCAAGCGCAAAAGCGCCGTAGCGGTGGGCAGGGCCGACCAGCGCCCGCCACCCGCCGGCAAACGCGCCCCGTAGGCCGCAAAGACATTGCCGGCAAGCAAGGTCTGCGGGGCCGGCGGCTCCACTGACTCAGGCCGCATCGCGCTGCAAACGCCATCGGTTGACCACTCATCCCTGTCAAAACAGTAGCTTTGTACATACAACTCATCCATCCGGGCATCCAGCATGGCGGTGACCTCAAGTCGGCCGGGTACGGCACGCCCTGCCCGACTTTCGTTGGCGACCCACTGAAATCGCGCCTCTTCGGCCACCGCCAACAGGGTATCGACTGGCAACACCGGTATGCCCTGCGCCCCGGCACCAAAAGCCAGCCCTTGCGCCACCGAGCAGGCGGTACGCAACCCCGTAAAGGAGCCTGGGCCCCGCCCGTAAACAATGGCCGTCAAATCACCAAACTCAAGCCCGGCTTGCTGCATCAGCTGCAGGATGGCTGGGATCAGCGTGGCTGAAGCCTGCGCACCGCCGGGGCCCGTGTGCTCCCACGTGCGTGCATGGTCGCCCGCCCCGCGCTGCACGGCGATGGAAAGGATGTCGGTGCTGGTGTCAAAGGCCAGCAGGTTCATGGCACGGCGGTCATCATTCAGCCCGGATTATCGGATTGCCACGGCAGCACCAGGCCAGCAAGCGGGTCACCTGTGCAATTTATTTCCAGTCGCGGTCCGACTACATAATTGCAGCCATGAACCATTGGCTTGAATTGACGGGTCGCGTTTGTGTGGTTACCGGCGCGGCCAGCGGCATTGGGGCGCAAATCGCGCAAAGTTTGTCAGATGTCGGCGCCCAAGTTGCCCTGCTGGACCGCGACATCGACAACGCGAGCGCATTGGCAGCCCAATTGCGCAAGGCCGGCTGCCAAGCCGAGGCCTTTGCCTGCGACGTGAGCGAAGAGACCAGCATTGCGCAGGCCGCACAGGCCGTATTGCAGCGTTTTGGCACGGTTTGGGGCGTGGTAAACAACGCCGGTTTTTTGCGTTCTGCTTCGTTGAAGGATGTGACGCTGGCCGACTGGAACGCCGTGCTGGCGGTCAACCTCACGGGGTATTTGCTGGTGGCGCGTGCCTTTGTGCAGCATATGGCGCAGGGCGGCAGCATCGTGAACGTAGCCTCGATTGCCGCGCACTTTCCGCAAACCCACAGCGGGGCTTACAGCGCCTCCAAAGCGGGCGTATTGCAAATGTCGCGCCAAATGGCAGTGGAATGGCGGGATCAGGGCATCCGCAGCAATGTGATTTGCCCGGGGCTGATCCGTACCGCGCTCTCAGCCGCTTTTTACGCCGTACCCGGTGTGGAGGCCAAACGCGCTGCCATGACAGCCAGCCAACGCGTGGGCGAACCTGCCGACATTGCCCACGCCGCCCTGTTTTTGCTCAGCCCGCGTTCGGCCTATGTGAACGCGACGGATATGGAGGTGGATGGCGGGATGCCGGCGATGCTGATGGATAGGGTTCCGAGGCCTGGGTACAACTGTTAAAAACAAATTCCTGGGAAGTTTGTCATATGCCGCTTAGCCCATGCGCTTGCTGCGCCCGCTGGCCAGATGGGTGCTGCGGCGCTGGGCCTCATGGTGCGGATTCGCGTCGCCTTTGGC
>JANOVW010000561.1:0-1712 GCA_031417575.1 Rhodoferax sp.
AGTTGCCACCCGGGGCCGTCGCCACTGCCCGATGTGACCGGTGCCTTGACAACCACCGTGTTGACCGGCTCCAGTGCATACCGGCGGCCACGCTCCAGGTAGGCAAAAGTGGCTTTGCCACTGCCGTCCAACAACGAGGGCAGCACCGCATCGCGCTGCGCTTGTGTGCCGGCGTTGGCGACCAGACGGCTGGCCAAGGCTACGTGGTCCAGCACGGGTTCGACCACCAGGGCTTCACCAAAAGCTTCCATGGCGGCCAGC
This sequence comes from Rhodoferax sp., assembly GCA_031417575.1. Classification (GTDB taxonomy): domain Bacteria; phylum Pseudomonadota; class Gammaproteobacteria; order Burkholderiales; family Burkholderiaceae_C; genus JANYCG01. Next base: position 262 of record JANOVW010000561.1, read on the forward strand.
ATGTCAACGGCGCCACCGCCAAAACCGCCAGCGGCTTCGTCAAAGGGCAGGGCGGTGAGGCCCATCTCGGCAAAAGCGTCCCAGGCTGCCGGGCTGTAGCCTTCGTCAGACGTGAGCGTTTTTTTGCGGGCCTCAAAACCGTAATTGGCGGCGAGGTACTTTTGCAGCGAATCGGCGAGCTGCTTTTGTTCGTCAGAGTATTCGAAATCCATGATCTATTCCTTACAGCCCCAGGGTCATCTTGGCGATGATATTTTTTTGAATCTCGTTGGAGCCCGCGTAAATGCTGGCTTTGCGGAAATTGAAATAACGTGGCGACAGGCGCGACGCATAGGCATCGACCGTGCCACCTGCCACAGCCTTGAACGGCTGCGCATTGGGGCCTACAGCCTGCATCATCAGCTCGGTGATCATTTGCTGGATTTCGGTGCCGCGTATTTTCAGCATCGATACGTCGGCTCCCGGTGGTTGGCCCGATTTGCGCATTTTGTCCAGGAAACGTTTGGCGGTGAGCTCCAGCGCGTCCAGCTCAATTTCAGTGCGCGAGACTTTGTCGCGAAAACGAATGTCTTGCATGAGCGATTGGCCATCACGCGATTCGGTGGCGGCCAGCGCTTTCAGGGCCGCCATTTCGCGGCGCAGGCCACCTGTGCGGGCGCTGCCCATGCGTTCATGGCCGAGCAGGTATTTGGCGACCGTCCAGCCTTTGTTTTCTTCGTACACCAGGTTTTCAACCGGCACTTTGACGTTCTCAAAAAAGATCTCATTCACCTCGTGGCCGCCGTCCATCAAAATCAGCGGGCGCACCGTGATGCCGGGGGTTTTCATGTCGATCAGCAAAAAGCTGATGCCCTCTTGGCGCTTTTCGGCGCTGGCATCGGTGCGCACCAGGCAGAAGATCCAGTCGCCATAGTGGCCCAGGGTGGTCCAGATTTTTTGGCCATTCACCAGGTAGTGGTCGCCCTGGCGTTCGGCTTTGGTTTTGAGCGCCGCCAGATCTGAGCCCGCACCGGGTTCAGAATAACCCTGCACCCAAAAATCGTCACCGCTGCGCATGCGCGGCAAAAAGCGGGTTTTTTGCTGATCAGAGCCAAAACGCATCAGCACGGCGGCGCACATGACCGGGCCAAACGGGGCCATGTTGGGCGCACCGGCAAAACCCATTTCTTCATCAAATATGTAGCGCTGGGTGATGTCCCAACCGGTTCCGCCCCATTCGACCGGCCAATGCGGAACAGACCAGCCCTTGGCGGCCAGAATTTTGTGCCAGCGAATCAGTTCTTCGCGCGAGAGGTGCTGGTAGTGCGTGACTTTGTCGCGCAAATCGGCGGGTAGATTGGCTGCCAGCCAGGTGCGCACCTCGGTGCGAAACGCGGCTTCTTCGGGGGTGTTGTTCAAATCCATGTGGGTCTCCTTGCGGTACGAAATGGGGGTGTGAGAAATTGCCGTGG
>JANOVW010000562.1:0-1969 GCA_031417575.1 Rhodoferax sp.
GCCAGCCAAAGCCGGTTGCCCCGCCTGCGAAAACTCTGGCTGTCGCCAACCGACCTGCATCGCAAACTGGTCCGCCAGATTGACCAGCTTGCCAGCGACGCACAAGCCGGCAAAACCACCTGCCTGATCGCCAAAATGAATGCCCTGACAGACGAGGCGCTGATTCGCGCCCTCATCCGGGCTGGCCAGGCCGGTGTACAGATTGACCTGATCGTGCGCGGTGCCTGCATGTTGCCGCCGGGCGTGCCGGGGGCTACTGACAACATCCGTGTGCGCTCGGTGATTGGCCGTTTTCTGGAGCATTCCAGGGTGTTTTATTTCCGCTGCGACGATAGCGCCGGCAGCCCCCCCGACGAGCAGCTTTACCTCTCCAGCGCCGACTGGATGAACCGCAACATGATGCGCCGGGTCGAGCTGGCCTGGCCGGTAACTGACCCGGTGCAGCGCCAGCGGGTTCTGGATGAATGCCTGCTGGCTTATCTGAATGACACCGTTGACGCTTGGCGGCTGTTGCCCGATGGCCGTTATGTGCGGGTGAGCGACGACAAAAAGCCCAAAGGGCGTCGGCGACCGCAACCCGGTGCGCAGGCTACCCTGATGAGCCGTTATGCCGCAGGTCATGAGGAAACAGGGGAGAACTGATGGACCTGATTCTCTGGCGCCACGCTGAAGCCAAAGACCCCGATGAAGGCCAGGAAGATGCCAGCCGCGCCTTGACCAGCAGGGGTGAAAAACAGGCCGCCCGCATGGCCAAATGGCTGGACCGCCAGTTACCCGACGCCACCCGCATACTCGTCAGCCCGGCGTTGCGTTGTGAACAAACGGTGCTGGCGCTGGCGCGCAAATACAAGATCAAGCCCGAGTTGGCCCATGGTTTCAGCGCCAACGATCTGCTCGCCGCCGCCCAATGGCCCGATGCCAGAACCCCGATGCTGCTGGTCGGCCACCAGCCTGCCCTGGGGCAGGCCATTGCGCAGTTGCTGGGCTTGCAGGCCAGTGAATGTGCTGTGCGTCGCGGTGCTGTGTGGTGGCTGCGCACGCGTGAGCGTGATGGCCATGGCCAAACGGTCGTGGTGACCGTCCAGTCGCCCGAAGTGTTGTAGAGGCCGCTGCCGGCAGCGCCTGGTTCAGCCTTTTCCGGGGCGGCCGGTTTTGATGGCTGGCACCTGCCGAATGGCCGCTGCAAAGGCCGTGTCGGACATGACAGACAAAGCCTTGATGCCGGCCCGCAGTAACTCGCTCTTTTTGGAAGGGTGGCCCAAAGCAACCGCCCGCTTTTTCAGCGCGTCGATCACCAGGTATTCGTTTTTGGGAAAGGTGAAGCTGTCCCGCACCGGTTTGACCTTCTCGGGCCTGTTTTTGACAACTTTGGTTTTTGCCACGACAGGCGTTTTGATTGGTTTGATGGGTTTTGCAGGTTTGGCCGCCGGGGTCACTTTGACAACCAACTGTGAAGGCGGCGTTGCCGGCGCGGAAGCCGACTTTTTTGCCGTTGCAGCAAGGGCGCGGACAGTGGCGGATTTGGCAGTAGTCAAGAAAGGCTCCTTTGATAAACGATATAAACAGTATATACCGTTTTCCGGATTTTTCAACCCCTCAACTTACCGGCCAAACTTACAGGTCAACTTGCAATTGCCAGCGCGTCTTCTGCCAGGCCACCACCTCTTCATTGAGTAAATGGGCCGATTGCGGATAGGCCGCCGCCCAACCCGCGCGGCAGGTCAGCCGCAACCGCTGGGGTGCCTGCGGGTCGAAGGTGAGCCGCAGGTCTCGGGTGTCGGGGTCGCGCCGCGCGTGGCAGAAAATGACCGCCAGACGCAATGCCATGAGTTGGTAAACAAAGACCGGATCGCTGTCATCCAGATCGATCTTGCGCAGCTTGCCACGGTGACCCAGCACCAGCAGGCTCAGGCGGTGCAACTGGTCGACCGAAAGGCCCGGTACATCGGTGTTGTCCAGGATGTAAGCG
>JANOVW010000563.1:0-3496 GCA_031417575.1 Rhodoferax sp.
TGAATCGAACCGATCTTGACTGTCAGGCCCAACGCCCGTGTGGCCTGTACTTCGATGTCGGTGCGGAAATCACCGATTCGCGGCACAATGATCCAATGCAATACCGCCCAAGCAACGGCCACCAACAGCCAGGCCCCAAAAGTCAACACCAGCGACCATCGGGCCACAGCACTGAGCAGTCTCAGCAAACGCGAAGGAGCAACAGTCGGCAGGTTCATGGATTGGAAGAAGTGGCAAGAATTATGACCCGCATCCACGCTTGATTCATGTCGGCTCAGGTGAATCCCCTCCCGCTCGAACCCGCTGCCGCGCTGTCCGGCGCCTCGCGCTTTGCGCAACGTGTGCGCAGGCGTTATGCCGCAGAACTCGCGTGGCTGCCCGCCGGTGCGCCAGATGCCTCCGCCCCGACAATCCTGTTTGACCGGCTGCGCCAAAATGGGCTGGATGTTGGGGCGGCCTTGCGGGTCACCCGTCAAGTGGTATTGGAGCGGCTTTTAACGCTGGATTGCGATGCAGCGATGCCCCTGCGCGAGGTGTGTGCCTGCATGACCCACCTGGCCGAGTTTGCCCTGGACATCGCCTGCAAACAGGCCTTCAGCGAGCTCGATGTGATTCACGGTGTACCTGTTGCCGACAACCCGCCCCACGCAGCGGGTACTGCAAATACAGCAGCCCTTGCAACTACCCGCACGCCGTTCTGGATTCTGGGCATGGGCAAACTCGGCGGTCATGAACTCAACGTGTCCAGTGACATTGATCTGATCTACGTCTATGCAGACGATGGCCAGACGACTGGCCAGGCCGATGGGCGTGGCCGGATTTCAAACCAGGCCTATTTCGCCAAATGTGCCCGCGCCTTGCAAACCCTGGTGGGAGAGGTCACCGAACATGGCTTTGTGTTTCGGCTCGATATCGCCCTGCGACCCAACGGCAACTCCGGTCCGCCGGCCATTTCGTTGGATGCGCTGGAAGAATACTTCATGGTGCAAGGCCGCGAATGGGAACGTTTTGCCTGGCTCAAGGCGCGCTGGGTGGCACCGGTCGATACGGCGGGCGCCGGCGTGCAGCAGTTGCGCAAATTGGTGGTGCCGTTTGTGTTCCGCCGCTATCTGGATTACGGCGTGTTTGATGCCCTGCGCGGCCTGCACCAGCAGATTCGCGATCACGCCTCGCGGCGCAGCGCCGGGCGGCCCGAGCGCAGCCATGATGTCAAGCTGTCGCGCGGCGGCATACGCGAAATTGAGTTCATCGTGCAATTGCTGCAAGTGGTACGCGGCGGGCAGTTTCCCGAGCTGCGAACCCGCTCGACCCAAAACGCGCTGCAACACCTGGCCAAAGCCAGCCTGATGGCGCAGGAAACCGCGCAGGCACTCTCCGAAGCCTACGCATTTTTGCGCCGTACCGAGCATCGCATCCAATACCTGGACGACCAGCAAACCCACGTGTTGCCAACCGCAGACGAAGACTTGCTGTGGATCGCCCACACCATGGGTTATCCGCACATCAGTGGGTTTTTGACGGCCCTGGATGCGCACCGCGAACGGGTGTCACAAGAATTCGACATCTTGCTGGGTGGCCATTCGGCCGGCAACCGCCCCGGAAAAAAGGTCGGCGGGTGCGTGGGTTGCGGTGGCAACGAAGAAGCCGCGCTGGCCCTATTGCCGGTGCAATTTCGGGACCGCCTGGACGCGTTGCGCCATCACCCGCGGGTTCAGGCGCTGCGCGAAGAATCGGCCAAACGCCTGCAGCGCCTGCTCGAACGCACCGCTGGCTGGCTGACCGCCGGCCAAACCACCGAACAGGCCGCCCTGCGGTTTGCCGACTGGCTCGAACCCCTGCTGCGCCGTGAGAGCTACCTGGCCATGCTGGTCGAGCGCCCGCAAGTGCATGAGCGGTTGCTGCGCTTGTTGGGCGCAGCCCGTTGGCCGGCCCGTTATTTGTTGCAACATCCTGGCGTGATCGACGAACTGGCCAGCAACCAATTGTTGCTGGAGCGGTTCAGCCCGACCGATTTTGAGCGCGACCTGAACCGCCGCCGTGATGCACTGGAGCGCGCGGGTGAAGGCGGTGGCCACGATGAAGAAGCCCTGCTGAACCTGCTGCGCCGCGCCCACCATGCTGAAACCTTCCGCACCCTGGCGCGGGATGTGGAACGTGTGCTCACCGTCGAGCAAGTGGCCGATGACCTGAGCGCCCTGGCCGAATCCGTGTTGCGGCTGTCCACCCAATGGTGCTGGGAACATCTCAAAACGCGCCACCGCGACACACCTTCCCTGGCCATACTGGCCTACGGCAAATTGGGCGGCATCGAACTGGGCTACGGCAGCGACCTGGACATCGTCTTCGTTTACGACGATCCGCACGAAAACGCTTCTGAAATATACGCGGCCTTGGTACGCAAATTAATCACGTGGTTGACCGTCAAAACCGGCGAAGGTGACCTGTACGAGATCGACACCGCTTTGCGCCCCAATGGCAGCTCCGGAATGCTCGTTACGCATTTTGATGCCTTCGCCACTTATCAGGAACAGCGCGGCAGCAACACCGCCTGGACGTGGGAACACCAGGCCATGACACGCGCGCGGCTTGTGTTGGGCACCGACGCGATGCGTTCGCGGTTTGAAGCCATTCGCCAATCGGTGATCACCGCGCCGCGCGACCCGGCGTTGCTTAAAACTGAAATCCGCGTGATGCGTGAACGCGTGCGCGGTGCCCACGCTGTCAAGGCCGGGCATTTTGATGTCAAACACAGCCCCGGCGGCATGATGGACACCGAGTTTGCCGTGCAGTACCTGGTGCTGGCCCATGGTTACACCCACCCCGGCCTGCGCGCCAACCGGGGCAATATCGCCTTGCTCGAGCACGCCCAGGATTGCGGCCTGCTGCCCACACCCATCGGCCATGCCGCTGCCGATGCTTACCGGCACCTGCGCCAGGTTCAACACCGGGCCCGGCTGGACGAACTGCCCACGTCGGTGGCCGATGACAGCCTGCTCGAGCAGCAGCAGGCCGGGCTGGCGCTGTGGGATGCCATTTTTGACTCGTCAGTCTAAATTTGTCACACTAATGTAATCAAACGTTTGATTTAGTTATGTGACAATGGGCGGTGTGACGACCCCAGCCTCCCTGCCATCTGTTGTGACTGGCAAAAAACGCACTCCCCGGCTTGACGGTGCCGAGGCCCGCCAGCGCCTGCTGCTGGCCGGCCTGCAACTTTTTTCCGCCAAAGGGTTCGCCAAAACCTCTACCCGTGAAATTGCCCAAGCGGCTGAGGTGAACATCGCCGCCATCAGTTACTACTTTGGTGACAAGGCGGCGTTGTACCGCGCGGCTTTTTTGGAGCCGTTTGACAACCGCCACGGCGATGTGTCGAGCTTCAACGGCCCTGAACTGAGCTTGCGCCAGGCGCTGGAGGCGTTTTACACCGACTTTCTGGCCCCCTTGAAACAAAGCGAGTTGCTGCAGCAATGCATGCGCCTGCATTTTCGGGAAATGA
>JANOVW010000564.1:0-2126 GCA_031417575.1 Rhodoferax sp.
CGGGCGGTTGCCGAAGCCGAGGGCACCCTACAGGCGCTTGTGGATGCGGGTGCCACCGTGCTGCCCAGCACGTGTGGCGCATGTGCCGGCTATGGCGACAGTTTTGGCGAACACCAAACGGTGATTTCATCGACCGCCCGCAACTTCAAGGCCCGCATGGGCCCAGCCAGTACACAGGTGTTCCTCGGCTCGGCCTACACCGTGGCTGCGTCGGCGTTGCGGGGCCGTATTACCGACCCGCGCGAAGTGTTGCCATGAAACACGGTGCTGGGGAACACATGCCGCGTGGCATTTGGCATGTGGGCGCAGACGTCGACACCGATGCACTGGCACCGGGTGCCTACATGCAACACGGCATCGAAGTGGTCGCCCAACATTGCATGGAAACCCTGCTGCCCACCTTCGCGCGCGAAGTGAAAGCGGGCGAGGTGATCGTCGCCGGGCCCAATTTCGGCATTGGCTCTTCGCGCGAGCAGGCCGCCCAGGCGCTCGTGCACCTGGGTGTGGCGGCAGTGATCGCGCCGAGTTACAGCGGCCTGTTTTTTCGCAATGCGTTCAACGTCGGCTTATTGTTGCTCACGTGTGCTGACGCCGACCGGCTGAAACGTGAGTCGCTGGTTAGCATTGATCTGTCCTCCCTGCAACTCGTTTTGCCGGATGAAAGCAGGCTGAGTTGCGAACCCATCCCCGGGTTCCTTCTGGCGATGGCCCAAGCGGGCGGCCTCGTGGCCATGCTCAGAACACGCCTGAACGCGACGCGTCAAAACCCAGTCAAACCATCACCACAAACCCAGGTTTAGGAACCTAACAGGAGACCCCATGAGCCAACCCGAATTTGACCTTCTGATCAAAAACGTACGCGTCGTACGCCCCCACGGCAACGTCGTGCACCCAAGCGACATTGCCATACGAGACGGCAAGTTCGCCCTGGTAGCACCCGGCATTGACGTGGCCCGGGCGCGCAAGACGCACGATGGCAAAGGCCAGCTCGCCTTCCCTGGCGTCGTCGATGCGCACATGCACAGCGGCATTTATTCACCCCTCGCCGAAGACGCCGTGAGCGAAAGCCGGGCGGCCGCGATGGGCGGCGTGACGTCCAGCCTCAACTACTTTCGCACCGGTCAGTATTACCTGAACAAAGGTGGCCCTTACAAGACGTTCTACCCCGAGGTGCTGAAGCTCTCAAAGGGTCGATTCCATGTGGATTACGGGTTCCACCTGGCACCGATGGACGGCACCCACATCAAAGAGATCCCAATGCTGATTGAGAAATTCGGCGTTGCCAGTTTCAAGATTTTCATGTTTTACGGATCCCACGGGTTGCACGGCGCATCCAACTCGCAAAAAGACTTCCTGATGATCAAGGAAGACGAGCGTTACGACTACGCGCATTTCGAATTCATCATGCGCGGCATTCAGGCGGCGCGCGAGCAATTTCCCGAACGGGCACGCCAGATTTCGCTCTCGCTGCATTGCGAAACCGCCGAGATCATGACGGCTTACACCAAGATCGTCGAAAAAGACAAATCCCTGCAAGGTCTGGCCGCTTACAGCGCCTCGCGGCCGCAACATTCTGAAGGTCTGGCCGTATTCATTGCGAGTTATTTGGCCAACGAAACAGCGCTGACCAACATCAACCTGCTGCAACTGAGTTCGCGCAAGGCCGTGCAAGCCGCGATGATGATGGCCGACGTGTTTCCGCACATCGACTTCAAACGCGAAGTCACCATCGGCCACCTGATGCTCGACATCACCACCAAAGCCGCCCACCTGGCCAAGGTGAACCCGCCCATCCGGCCGCGCGAAGATGTCGAGTTCTTGTGGGACGCGCTTTTGGCCGGCGAGCTCGATTGGGTGGCGAGTGACCACGCCTGCTGCCGCCATGAGATCAAGGTGCCCAAGCACTATTTCGGCAATATCTGGTTACCCAAAAGCGGGTTTGGCGGCACCGAATACCTGCTGCCCGCGCTGGTGAGTGAAGGCACGCGACGTGGCATGGGCTACAACCACATGGCCCGTGTGACCAGCTGGAATCCGGCGCAGCGATTTGGCCTGAATCAAAAAGGCGACATCGCTGCGGGCTTTGATGCCGATATCGCCCTGGTCGACCCGGCGAAAACCTGGAC
>JANOVW010000565.1:0-6884 GCA_031417575.1 Rhodoferax sp.
GGGCCCATGAACGTCACCAGCGCTTGCGGCCTGGCTTGCAGGTAGCGCCAATGCGGGTTGGCCTTGGCCACATGGCCCAGCAGCCGCCAGGGTGCGGCGGCATCCAGCAGGTGCAGCGGAATGGAGGTAACAAACGGAAACCCGTCGTCGTCATTGGAGATCAACGAAGCCAGCGGATAGGTGCGAATCAGCTGAGCGGCGTGGGCGGCTTCTTTGGCCTTGAACTGGGGAGGCAGGTACATGGTTGTGGTTTGCAATGGTCAAAACGTTAAAACAATGGGTGCCCAAGCATTTTGCCAGCGGCAACTGTTGCCACAAAATGCCCAAGCTATTGGGCGTAAGCTGCGGCGCCCCCGCCCGAAGGATCGGCCCTCTAGAATTTAGCCACCTAAACCCATCATTCGTGGTTAAAACCGTTCATTTTTGGAGGCCTCGCCATGTCTCTCGTGCTCTACGGCCATGCTTTTTCGTCTTACACCCAAAAGATCGTGATGGCCCTGTACGAAAACGCCACGCCGTTCGCCTCTCGCAGCCTGGGGCCAAATACGCCAGTTCATTTGGCCGAGTGGCTCAAGCGTTGGCCCTTGCGCAAATTCCCCCTGCTGGTGGATTGAAGGAAATTGCCTCGGTCTATGGAATCAGCTCAAACTTTGACCACACTGGCATCCTCACTCCCACTCATTTGTCAATCAGACCTAAAACTTGAACGTCTTCACTTTGCGTCGCACCAAGCTGGACGATCAACTCAGGTAGTCCAGGATCGTCGTTACGGCATTTCTACCGTTAAAGAAATTTAACCGTTGCAACCGTCCTGAGCCACCTATGCAAGTACCGCTGTAACGAAAAGAATGACTCCAGCATCTACGCCAAGACCGGCTAAGCAATTTAAAACAAAGTCAGATGAGTCAGTTGCTCACGATTGGATTGATGTGCCCGCAACTCGAACGCTATCCAATCCCAGTGCCAAAACGCAATAACAAGTGGCTATGCGCTTTCTCGAAGGTTTGCTTTTCAATACCAAGCGTATCCGCAATGGATGACGAAGAAATGGATGCCAGCCCGTGCAGACCAGACCAAATGAAAAGCGCATCAAGCACAACCTCTTCAGACTTTCGAGCGCGATGCAGCTTTTTATCTTTTCGCTTTAGCGCGTTGCAGAGTAGCTCAAAAGCATGCCTTGCCTCCCTCATCATGAGGGGGTGGCTTTCTCCGTCAGGTAGCGGGGAGCTGAACATCAACCGATATTGCAATGGATACCGGGTGGCGTAAGTCAGGTACGCAACACCCATCAACGCCAAATCTGCATCTGGATCGTCTGTTTTAGGGTTCTGATCAAGAAATTGTGCAAAGTGCGCAAACACGCGCGCCACTATCTCGGCCAAAATGTGGTCGCGGCTGGCAAAGTGCTTGTACGGTGCTTGGTGCGATACCTTTAGCTGGCGGGCAACTTCCCTCAAACTCAGTTTTTCAAGCCCCTCAAGACCGATGATCTCCAAGCCTTTTTGGATACATGCTTCTCGCAAATCTGGCGCTTCGATTTCCAATCTATTTCTCTTTAAATATTCTCCATATTACAGTGCTGGCTACATCGCTGCGATTCAGTACTTCTTGCCTGACACCTCAAGCGCGTCCATTGCTTCTTCCCAGGTTGGCACAGGCATGCGCTGCCCGCGCTGAATACGAGCAAATCGCAAGTTGATGAGCGCTTCAGCGCCTGACTGCATGGCCTGGCGGTGGGTTGCAGTATCAGCAAAGCGACGTACATCCACCTCGCTTTGCCAAACAGTCATGGTCCAGACCCGGTTTCCCAAAAGCTCCTGCCGCAACGCATAGCCAATCAATCCTGGTTGGCTTGGCAACACAGCCTGAACTGATCGCACCCCCGTCCAAAAGCCTGAACGTTGCTCTGAACTGCCGCCAAGTGTGGCCTCTGTAATCACAACGACCGTCGTACCTACTTCGCCTTGCCCAATGCCAGCCGGGACCTTGCGAAACGGCGTTGCAACGCTGCAGGCACTTAGAAGGCCAGCTAAAAGCAGCGCCAGCACAGGTTTGGGCAGGCAGCTGAACCATTTCGCCCGTTCAGAGATTGAGGAGCCCAGCTTTGATTGGCCTAAGTATTTCAAACGTTTATGCATACATTTATTCATCGGTTGACACTGTCTACAAAATTTTATATTATTGAGTAGACACTGTCAACAAAAGAGAAATCAATGTCAACACAACGTCGTAAAACAGCCTTTTTATGCATGGTAGCCATTGGAAGTGTGTTCGCGATTGGATCAGCACATGCACAAGTGCTGAGCGTCAAGCGTGCTCCCTAATCTACGTGTGCGAACGTTTGAGGAAGCCTGGTTTGAGGTTGCCGCAACCGGAGTGACTACCCTGGAAATCAAACTGGGAAGGTATGCATCATGAATCCCGACCTAATTTTTAGAATATGCAACATCGCTGCATTGGCTTCCTGGGTGTTGTTGATCGCCGCGCCGCGTTGGAAGCTCGCGCCCCAAATCATCCGTTGGGGCGTGCTGACGCTGATGGCGGCGCTTTATTCGGTACTGATAGCCGTGTATTTTTTCCGGGTTGAAGGCGGGGGCTTTTCTAGCTTGGCGGCGGTACAAACTCTGTTTACCAGCCGTGAAGTGGCATTGGCAGGCTGGGTTCACTACCTGGCGTTTGATCTGTTCGTGGGTTTGTGGATTGCTGAAAAATCCGATGACTTGGGCATCGCCCGAATCGTTCAGGCGCCTGTTCTTGTCACCACATTCATGTTCGGACCTCTCGGGTTTTTAATGTTTCAGGCTGTGCTGGCCTTCAACTCCGCATATGGGGCGGTCAATAAACCCAACACGGCGAGGTGGTGAAATGAGTAAATTATTTCCAACGCCTGAGCCGTATATCACCATCCAAACGGCTGTTGCCCTTTGTGTGGCAATGCTGCTGGTGACACTGATGGCTTACGGCCTGGACGACCGCATGCTACGGGGCGTCAATATCTGGTCAAAACCTGTCAAGTTTGCCTTGTCTTTTGGCATTCACCTTGCTTCCTTGCTTTGGCTTACGTCGCTGTTGACGCAGGAAGCGCAGCACTATTTTTCGACACGTCTGGCACTTATCGCTGCCAGCCTGGCGTCTTTTACCGAAGTCCTCTATGTGGCACTTCAATCAGCGCGCGGGCGGGCTTCACACTTTAACTTTGAGACACCGTTTGACGCATTCATGTATTACGGGGTGATGGGTGGCTCTGCACTTGTCATCGTGATGGCCACCTTTGCATTGGGCGTGTCGGTTTTAAAAACCCCCAAGCCCTCTTTGGCAACGGGACTGCGCATGGGTGCAGGTTGGGGGGCCATCTTTTGTGCCGTTACCACACTGATCGTGGCTGGCGCGCTGGCCAGTGGCAGGTTTTCAGGCGCGGGGCCGTGGATTGGCAGCATACGCACTGATGCTGGGGGCCTGCCGATCGTCGGCTGGTCAACAAGCGTGGGTGACTTGCGAGTGCCGCATTTCTTTGCCACGCATCTGATTCAAGTGCTGCCGCTCGTCGGCTGGCTGGCTGACCAACTGACATCCAAAACCCGGATTTCGCTCAAGCCAGGCTGGGTGGTCATAGTGGTTTTGATGCTGTCTTTGCTGCTTGTTGGCGGGCTCTTTATTCAGGCGTTGGGTGGACAACCGTTCATTGGGCAGTAGCCACCAAAAGCAAATTCGGCCAAGCCCTAAAAAAGAGTAGCGCCCCTACTCCCACTCGATTGTCGCCGGCGGCTTGGACGAGACGTCGTAAGTCACCCGGTTAATCCCGCGCACTTCATTGATGATGCGCCCGGAGACTTTTTTGAGCAACGCGTAGGGCAACTCGGCCCAATCGGCGGTCATAAAATCGCTGGTGACGACGGCGCGCAGGGCGACCACGTAATCGTAGGTGCGGCCGTCACCCATCACGCCCACGCTTTTAACGGGCAGGAAAACGGCGAAGGCCTGGCTGGTGAGTTCGTACCAAGACTTTCCGGTGGCGGCATCTTTAAAGTTGTGCAATTCCTCGATGAAGACGGCGTCCGCCCGACGCAGCAGCTCGGCGTAGTCTTTTTTGACTTCACCCAGAATGCGCACACCCAGGCCGGGGCCCGGAAACGGGTGGCGGTAGACCATGTGGTGCGGCAGGTCCAAAGCCACACCGAGTTCGCGCACCTCGTCCTTGAACAGGTCACGCAAAGGCTCCAGCAATTTGAGCCCGAGCTGTTCGGGCAGGCCACCCACGTTGTGGTGGCTTTTGATGGTGACGGCTTTTTTGGACTTGGCCCCGCCCGACTCAATCACGTCTGGATAGATCGTTCCTTGGGCAAGAAACGTGATTCCGCTTTTTTTTAGTCCAATATTGTTATTGGTTTCTGTAGCTGATAATGGACGTAATTTCTCAGCCTCAGCCTTAAATACCTCTACAAATTCCCGTCCTATAATTTTTCGCTTGGCTTCGGGGTCGCTCACGCCTTTGAGGTGGCCCAGGAACTGGTCGGCGGCATCCACCCGGATCACTTTGGCGTGCAATTTGCCGACGAACATGTCCATCACCATGTCGCCTTCGTTCAGGCGCAAGAGGCCGTGGTCCACGAATACACAGGTGAGTTGGTCGCCAATGGCACGGTGAATCAAAGCCGCGGCCACTGAGGAATCAACCCCGCCCGACAGGCCCAGGATGACCTCTTCCGTACCCACCTGCTGGCGGATTTTTTCAACAGCCTCGGCGATGTGGTCACGCATCACCCAATCGGGCCGCGCGGCGCAGATTCCCAGTACAAAACGTTCCAGAATCGCCTTGCCCTGAGTGGTGTGGGTGACTTCAGGATGAAACTGCACGGCGTAAAACCGGCGCGTTTCGTCGGCCATGCCGGCGATGGGGCAGCTGTCGGTGCTGGCCATGAGCTTGAAGCCGGGCGGCATCTCGACCACGTTGTCGCCGTGGCTCATCCACACGTCCAGCAGGCCGTGGCCTTCGGGCGTGGTGGTATCGGCTATGCCGTCAAGCAGCTTGGTATGGCCGCGCGCCCGCACCTGGGCAAAACCAAACTCGCGGCCATGACCGCCCTCTACTTTGCCGCCCAAAGCCTCAGCAATGGCATACATACCAAAACAGATGCCCAATACGGGTACGCCCAGTTCAAAAACGGCCTTGGGTGCGCGCAGGGTTTCGTCTTCCCACAGGCTGGCATGGCTGCCCGACAGGATGATGCCTTTGAGCTGCCCGTCTTTGGCATAGGCTCTGACCCAGTCGTCGGTGACATCGCACGGGTGTACTTCGCAATAGACATGCGCTTCACGCACCCGCCGGGCGATGAGTTGGGTGACTTGTGAGCCGAAATCAAGAATGAGTATTTTGTGGTGCATCACTCGGACCGGTAGTTGGGCGCTTCTTTGGTGATCTGCACATCATGCACGTGGCTTTCGCGGATGCCAGCCGAGGTGATTTCGACAAACTCGGCCTTGTTTTTCATCTCGTCGATGGTGGCGCAACCGCAGTAGCCCATGCTGGCACGCACGCCGCCGGCCATTTGGTAAATGATGCCAACAAGCGAGCCCTTGTAGGGCACGCGGCCTTCGATGCCTTCCGGAACCAGTTTGTCGGCGTTGGGGTTGCCACTGGTGGATTCCTGGAAATAGCGGTCGGCGCTGCCCTGCTGCATGGCGCCGATGCTGCCCATGCCCCGGTAACTCTTGTAGCTGCGGCCCTGAAACAGCACGATTTCACCCGGTGCTTCTTCAGTGCCCGCGAACATGCCGCCCATCATCACGGTGCTGGCACCGGCTGCAATGGCCTTCGCGATGTCGCCGCTGTAACGAATGCCGCCGTCGGCGATCAGCGGCACACCCGTGCCCTGCAACGCCGTAGCCACACTGTCAATAGCCATAATTTGAGGTACACCCACGCCCGCCACGATGCGGGTGGTGCAGATAGAGCCCGGGCCAATCCCGACCTTGACCGCATCGGCACCGGCCTCGGCCAGCGCCAGCGCGGCTGCACCCGTGGCAATATTGCCGCCAATCACGTCAACCTGGGGGTAGTTCTTTTTGACCCAACGCACCCGCTCGATCACGCCATGGCTGTGGCCGTGGGCTGTATCAACCACCAGTGCATCGACACCCGCCCGCACCAGCGCTTCAACGCGTTCTTCTGTACCCTCGCCCACTCCCACGGCAGCGCCCACCCGCAATTGGCCCTGGGCATCACGTGCCGCGTTAGGGAAACTGGTCTGTTTGGTGATGTCTTTCACCGTGATGATGCCTTTGAGCTCAAATGCCGGATTAACCACCAGCAGGCGTTCAAGCTTGTGGCGATTCAACAAGGCTTTGGCTTGGGCCGGCGTGGTGCCTTCACTTTCCTGCACGGTCACCAGCTTTTCGCGCGGTGTCATGATCTGGCTCACCGGCACGTCGTACCGGGTTTCAAACCGCAGGTCGCGGCTGGTCACGATGCCAACCACTTTGCCGGCATCACACACCGGAAAGCCAGAGATGCCCAACTGCTCAGACAGCGCCAATACCTGGCGCACCGTGTGGGTGGGGGTGATGACCACCGGATCGCGCAACACGCCGGATTCATACCGTTTGACTTTGGCCACTTGCGCAGCCTGTTCTCTGGCAGTGAGGTTTTTGTGCACGATGCCGATGCCGCCCTCTTGCGCGATGGCGATGGCCAGCCGCGCCTCGGTGACGGTGTCCATGGCGGCTGACACCAGGGGCAGATTCAGCGAAATATTGCGTGAGAACTGGGTGGAAAGTGAGGTGTCCTTGGGCAGGACTTGAGAGTACGCTGGCACCAACAACACGTCGTCGAAGGTGAGCGCTTTGCCGAGTAGGCGCATAACTGAGGCTCCAAAAGACCGATTGTA
>JANOVW010000566.1:0-10436 GCA_031417575.1 Rhodoferax sp.
AGTGATGCCGGCGCTCACGCTCAACTATTTTGGCCAAGGTGCCCTGCTTTTGAAAAACCCGGCAGCGGTAAAAAACCCATTCTTTTTGATGGCGCCAGATTGGGCCTTGGTCCCCCTGGTAATTCTGGCCACCATGGCTACTGTGATCGCCTCGCAAGCCCTGATTACGGGGGCGTTTTCTGTCACCAAACAAGTTATTCAGCTCGGGTATCTGCCCCGCCTGCAAATCCTGCACACGAGCGTCAAGGAAACCGGCCAAATCTACATCCCGTTTGTCAACTGGGGCTTGTTCGCGGCCATTGTGTTGGCGGTGGTGATGTTCAAATCCTCCAGCAATTTGGCGGCGGCCTATGGCATCGCGGTTTGCACTGACATGCTGATCACCACGGTGCTGACCTTTTTCGTCATTCGTTACCACTGGAAATACCCCCTCGCTCTGTGCATTGCCGCCACGGGCTTTTTCTTTGTAGTCGATCTGGCGTTCTGGGCATCCAACATGCTCAAATTGTTTGACGGCGGCTGGTTCCCGCTGGTGATTGGTGGCTTGATCTTCTTGCTGATGGTGACCTGGAAGGAAGGCAGGCAGTTGTTGTCGGCCAAGCTCCGCTCGGACGCGCTCGACCTCAGCGGCTTTCTGGAGGCCGTCTTTGTCAGTCCACCGACCCGGGTGGAGGGTACCGCCGTGTTTTTGACCTCAGAAGTCGGCACCGTACCCAATGCACTGTTGCACAACCTCAAACACAACAAGGTGCTGCACGAGCACAACCTGTTTGTTACCGTCAAAAACCACGAAGTGCCTTGGATTGGCCTGGACAAACGCATTGAAATCGAGTCGCTGGGCCACCAGTGCTGGCAAGTCGTGGTGCATTACGGCTTCAAAAACGACCCTGATTTGCCCAAAGCCCTTGAACAGATCAAGGGTCATGGCTGCGAGTTTGAAGACATGACCACCAGTTATTTTCTGTCACGCGACACCGTCATTCCAACCATGGGGGCTGGCATGTCGCAGTGGCGCGAAAAACTCTTTGCCCAGATGCATCGCAATGCCAGCGCTGCGGCAGACTTTTTGAAATTGCCGAACAATGCGGTAGTGGAGCTTGGCTCCAAAATCGAAATTTAATACTTTCTCCATGAACATCCTCTTTGTAGCTGACCCGCTCGATACTTTCAAAATCTACAAAGACACCACGTTCTCCATGATGCGCGAGGCCCAGCGCCGGGGGCATACGGTGTCGGCTTGCGAGCAACGGGCTATTTCGTGGGTGCGGGGTGGCGTGGTACAGGCCGATGTACAGGCCATCACGCTCACGGGTGACCCGTCACACTGGTACACCACCACCCACGAATCGCGCAGGGCATTGAAAGACTTCGATGCCATCGTGATGCGCAAAGACCCACCGTTTGACAGCGAATACTTTTACGCCACCCACCTGTTGGGCCAGGCCGAACGGGAAGGTGCCAAGGTGTTCAACAAACCGGCGGCCCTGCGCGACCACCCCGAAAAACTGGCGATTCTGGAGTTCCCGCAATTCATTGGCCCGACGCTGGTAACGCGCTCGCCAGAAGAGATTCGCCGTTTTCATGCAGAGCACCAAGACATCATCCTCAAACCGCTGGATGGCATGGGTGGCATGGGCATCTTTCGGGTGAAAGAAGATGGCCTGAACCTGGGTGCCATCATGGAAACGCTAAACAATGACGGTGCCCAGACCATCATGGTGCAACGGTTTTTGCCGGCCATTGCCCAAGGCGACAAACGCGTGTTGGTGATTGGCGGCAAACCGGTGCCGTATTGCCTGGCCCGCATACCGCAGGGTGGTGAAGTGCGCGGCAATCTGGCAGCCGGTGGCAAAGGCGTGGCGCAGCCGTTGAGCCCGCGTGATCGTGAAATTGCCGAAGCCCTGGGCCCTGTGTTGGCGGTCCGCGGTTTGTTGTTGGTGGGGTTGGACATCATTGGTGATTCACTCACCGAGATCAATGTCACCAGCCCCACCTGCTTTCAGGAAATTTTTGACCAAACAGGGTGCGATGTGCCCGCGCTGTTCATGGACGCGCTGGAGGCGGCCACCCAGCAATCCTGACAGACAATTTCCCGCCGGGCCGCCCCAAGGGAAATTAGCCCCCTTGGGGGGCAGCGACCCGCGAAGCGGTGGAGCGTGGGGGCACCACACTCTCTCCGTCGACAAATACTTTTAATTCACCGGCTGAAAAGGCGGTCCAGGCCTCGTTCAGCGTGAGCGGCTCGGTCACCACGATACACAAACGGTCTTCTGGCCCGTTCAGTTCGGCCAGGTCTACTCGCACGTCCTCGTCTTTCATGTGCACTTCGCCAAACGGGTACTGTCTTACCAAATAGTGCAGGTGGGTGCTGGCATGCGCCCACAACGCCTGCCCGTTGCTGAGTAAAAAGTTGAAGGTGCCATGGTGGCTGATTTGGGGCACGAGCTCACGCAGCGTGAGTGTCAGCTCTGCAACGCTCGGTACGTTGTGGTGCGATTTGGCGATCTCCTGCATCAGCCAGCAAAAGGCCAGTTCGCTGTCGGTAGTGCCTACGGGCCGAAAACTGCCGTGCAATGGCGGGCTGAAATTTTTCAGATCGCCATTGTGGGCAAACACCCAATACCGGCCCCACAACTCCCGCACAAACGGGTGGCTGTTTTCCAACCGCACGGCACCCACCGTAGCCTTGCGCACGTGGGCCACTACGTTGTGACTTTTGATGGGGTATTTGTGCAGCATTTGCGCGATCGGCGATGCCACCGCGCTTTCTTTGTCGATGAAATACCGGATGCCCTTGCCGGGCAGATCACCTTCACTCTCAAAAAATGCCATACCCCAACCATCAGCGTGATGCCCGGTGCCGCCGCCGCGCTGGGCGAAGCCGGTAAAACTCAGGCTTAACGCAGCCGGCAGGCGGCTGTTCATTCCCAAAAGCTGGCACATCGTGGTTTTATCCGTTCAAGGCGTGGCGTTTTCTTTTTGCATCAGCCGGTCAATCGTTCCGGCTAATCCCTTGGTTCTGACCAAAGCTTGCCACCCGTTGCCCAGTTTTCACGCTGAATGTCGGCGATCAGAATATCTACTGATTCGGGCTTCACGCCCAATACCTCGACGGTGACGCGGGTGATTGCTTCGACCAGCTTTTTCTTCTGGTCCAGGGTGCGGCCTTCCATCATTTCAATGTGGTACGTTGGCATGGGTTTCCTTCGGTTGGGTTGAAAGTCTTGGGGGCGAAGCGCCGGCGAGGCTGGCACAGCGGGGGCAAATACAGGCCACACCACGCGCAGCGGGCGGCATTTTTTCCAGCAAAGCCGCATCAATTTTGACAGAGGCGCACCAGCAGGCAGTGGGCTGGGTGCCTTGGGTTTTTCCGAGTTCCATCGCGCACTGGTTCCCTTGGCCGCACAGCGGACACAAGCTGGCGTTGATGAACGTTTCGGGTGCCATCAGGTCAACGCTTCGCGTACCTGCGCAGCGATTTCGTAAGAGCGCCGCCGTGCCGTGTGGTCAAAAATCTGCGCCGCCACCATCAGTTCATTGGCGCCGGTTTGCTGAACAAAGGCGCGCAGAAAATCACGGACGGAATCGGGCGAGCCGATCGCCGTGCAGGGCAAGACGGTGTCCAGAATGGCGCGCTCCTGCGGCCCGATTTGGCTGAGGTAACCGGCCACCGGTGGCGGCAACTGACGGGGGCGGCCGCTGCGGATATTGACAAAGGCCTGCTGCATCGAGGTGGCCCGCCACTGTGCTTCTTCATCCGTGTCGGCTGCAAACACATTCACACCCAGCATCACGTAGGGGGTTGCCAGTGTTTTTGACGGGCGAAAGGTCGTGCGGTAAATGGACAGCGCCTGCATCATCATTTGCGGCGCAAAGTGTGAGGCAAAGGCGAATGGCAACCCCAGGTGGGCGGCAAGCTGCGCACCAAAAGTGCTGGAGCCCAAAATCCAGACCGGCACTTTGGCCCCGATACCAGGCACTGCCCGCACGGTTTGCTGGGGTGTATCGGACATGAAATCCATCAGTTCGATAACATCTTGCGGGAATTCGTCTGAATCGCTGCTCAGGTTGCGCCGCAGTGCCCGCGCGGTGGCCTGGTCTGAGCCCGGTGCCCGGCCCAAACCCAGATCAATGCGGCCAGGGTAAAGCGCCTCCAAGGTGCCAAATTGTTCGGCAATGACCAGCGGTGAATGGTTGGGCAGCATGATGCCGCCTGCGCCGACCCGAATGCTTGATGTCCCGCCCGCGATGTGGCCGATCAAAATGGAAGTGGCTGCGCTGGCAATGCCTGGCATGCCATGGTGTTCGGCCACCCAATAACGCTGATAACCCAGCGTCTCAGCGTGTTGGGCCAGGTTCAGTGTGTTTTTGAAAGACTGGGCCGCGGTGCTGCCCTCCAGGATGGGTGAGAGGTCGAGTACTGAAAATGGAATCGCAGGCATAACTGATTATTGTCCGGTAAAGTGGAGCGTGACACTTTGAAGGCAGGATCACCCATGATGAAAATACGTGAGTTGGCCAGCGGGCTGATGTTTCCGGAAGGGCCGGTGGCAATGGCCGATGGTTCGGTGATTTTGGTTGAGATTGGTCGGCGCACCTTGACCCGCGTCACGCCAGATGGTAAAAAACACATCATTGCTGACATGGGCGGTGGCCCCAATGGGGCCGCCATCGGGCCCGATGGCGCGATGTACGTGTGCAACAACGGGGGGTTCAACTTTGTCACCAACGACCAGGGCGCATATATACCTATTGGGCAGGCTGACGACTATTCCGGCGGACGCATCGAGCGGGTCAACCTGAACACCGGAAAGATTGAACGCGTGTTGGACGCCGTAGAGGGTCTGTCCCTGCGCGGCCCCAATGACCTGGTGTTCGACCAACAGGGTGGGTTGTATTTCACCGATTTGGGAAAAACCCGCGCACAGGAGATGGACCGGGGTGGCGTGTTCTATGCCGCGCCTGGGTTTACCAGAAGCAACGTGATCGCCCGCCCGGCACTCACGGCCAATGGTTGCGCCTTGTCGCCCGACGGCAACACCCTTTATTTTGCTGAAACCGAGGGTGCGCGCCTGTGGGCGTTTGACATCGCGTCTCCAGGGCAGGTGCGCAAACAGCCTTGGCCATCGCCCACTGGGGCGCGCATGCTGGCAGCTTCGCCTGGCGGGCAATTCCAGCGGTTTGATTCAATGGCCGTGGATGCCTTGGGCAATATTTGCGTGGCTACGCTGGTACATGGCGGCATTACCGTGATCAGCGCAGACGGCAAACTGGCGACGCATGTCCCGATGCCCGAGCGGCATGTGACCAACATTTGTTTTGGCGGTGCAGACATGCGCACTGCCTTCATCACCTTGTCGGGAACCGGTCGCTTGATTGCGGTGGACGATTGGCCGATTCCCGGATTGCGCCTGAACTTCAACGCCTAATCGGGGACCGTTTTGTTCAACCTGTTGTGAAAAGTGCCGTGAGAAATAAACGGAATAGCGCCTGCAAACCCGCCTTGAAACTCGACCTTTTGGAAGCCGTGCCATGACCTCTTCAATCGACCCGCACGAAACCCTGGCTGGCTTGTGGCAGCACAGTCGCTTTTCAAAGGATGCGTTGGCGCATGTGGTTCTGACTGGTGCTGACCCGGTGTTGCCATCGTCTTTTGCCGTAGGCACCGCGGCCCAAACCGGTATTGCCGCCGCCGCCCTGGCCGCCAGTGAATTGGGGCATTTGCGCGGCCAAACCCGGCAACGCGTGTCGGTGGACATGACCCACGCTGCGCTGGAATGCTCGGGCTGGTTCAGCCTGGATGGCCGCACCCCTGAGATTTGGGACGCATTTTCGGGCCTGTATGAGGCCAAAGACGGTTGGGTGCGGGTTCACACCAACTTCGCCCACCACCGTGTTGGCGTATTGCGTTTGCTGGGATTGAACCCGGAAACCGCCACCCGCACGGATGCGCAAACCGCCTTGCGGAACTGGAAAGCGCAGGAATTTGAATCTGCGGCAGCGCATGCCGGGTTGGTGGTGGCAGCCTGCCGCAGTTTTGACGAATGGGATGCCTCGGTGCCCGGCCAGACCATTGCAGCGCTGCCCTTGATGCGGTTTGACAAGCTGGGCGAAGCAACCCCGTTGGCCTTGCCGCAATTGGGCGGCGCAGATTTGCCGTTGCAGGGGCTGCGCGTGCTGGATTTAACCCGGATTCTGGCCGGGCCAGTCTGTGGCCGCACGCTGGCCGCACATGGTGCGGACGTGATGCTGGTGAACTCGCCCCATTTGCCCAATATTGAGTCGATTGCCGACACCAGCCGGGGCAAATGGTCTTCTCTGGCGGATTTGCGCACACCTGACGGCCAGGCAGCGTTGAACCATTTGGTTCAGGGCAGCCACGTTTTCGTCCAAGGCTACCGCCCCGGTGCACTGGCGGCTTTGGGTTTTGATGCGCAACAACTGGCGAAAAAACGCCCCGGCATTGTGGTGGTAAGCCTGAGCGCCTACGGCGACGAAGGCCCGTGGGGAGAGCGCCGGGGTTTTGATTCGCTGGTGCAAACCGCCATGGGGTTTAACCACGCCGAGATGACGGCCGCGGCGCAAACCACGCCACGCGCGTTGCCCATGCAAATTCTGGATTACGCCACCGGGCATTTGATGGCCTTTGCCGTGGCCGCTGCCGTAGCGCGCCAGCAGCAGGAAGGTGGCAGCTGGCATGTACGCGTTTCATTGGCCCAAACGGGCCAATGGCTGCGCGGACTGGGGCATGTAGCCAACGCTTTTAGTTTGGAAAAACCGTCGCCGGCCCCCTTTTTGGCAACCTATTCAACAGGTTTTGGCGCGTTGCGGGCTTATCGACACAGCGCAGTTTTATCGGCGGGCGATTCGCCTGCGCAGCTTTTGGCGCAGCAGCGCCCGTCCATGCCGCCGGGTTCGCATCCGCCGTCTTGGCCTTGACTTTAAAATCGCGGCTCACCACCATGAAATTTTTTGCGCCGTTACTTGTTGCTTGCTTGCTGCCCGCCTTTGTGTGGGCAGAAATCACGCCCGGTGCTGCGGCAGACGCGGCCAACCGCTCGTCGGAGCGCCCGAGCCTGACCAGCATTCTTGAAAAAGCCAACCAAGATGCGGCCAGCAGCGTGGGTTCCGCCGGAGAAGCCGACAACACCAAGCTTCTGAAAGATCATTTAACCCAAGAACAACGCGCAGAACGCGCTGCTGCCATCAAGGCTGCAGCAGAACTTCGGCTCAAAAAGGCCACGCCGGCAGATGCTGCCAAAGCGGCTCAAAGCAAAGCCCAGGAAGAGGAAGACTGGCTCAGCAATGCCAGCAAAACGGTTAAGAACGTGGTGCGCCCGGTCAAGGAAAACCTCGATGAACTGCGCAAAACCGAGGCCGAAGTCCCCTTGCCGCCCGTCAAAGTGTCAGACCCGGTTATCGTCGTTTCAGAAGAGCAGCGTAAACGAGAGCTTATGGTGCATGGCATTTTGTGGGAACAGTTTGTTGAAGACATCAAGCCTTGGGCTATTGGTTTTGGCATTTTGGGCGGGCTACTGATGATCGCTTACCAATGGTTCAAAGTGGCTGCCAAACGGCCATCCCGGGCAGATTTGGAGGCTACCGCCAAGCGGCGTGGCCGTCACAGTTGATGGGCATCGGTGCCGGGTCAATGCCGGATTCTGCTGGTTTGGCCATCGAATTGGCGGTGGTTATCCCCACGTTCGACGAAATTGGTAACGTCGATGAGTTGCTCTCGCGGCTGGATCGCACCCTGGCCGGGGTAGGGTGGGAAGCCGTTTTTGTAGACGACGATTCATCAGACGGCACCGCTGCACGCTTGCAAGCTATTGCCCGCCTGAACCCCCGCGTGCGCTGCCTGCGGCGCGTGGGCAGGCGCGGGCTTTCCAGCGCCTGCGTAGAAGGCATGTTGGCCACCGGTGCGCCGTTTATTGCTGTGATGGATGCCGACTTGCAGCACGATGAAACCCTTTTGCCGCATATGTTGGCGGCGTTGCGAGACGAGGCCTTTGACCTGGCCGTTGGCTCCCGTTACATGGAAGGCGGTGGCGTGAAAGACTGGGATGCTTCGCGCCAAAAAATAAGCTCGGTCGCTACCACGCTCAGCCAGCGCCTGTTGAAAATCACCCTGAACGATCCGATGAGCGGTTTCTTCATGATCCGCCGCCCGGCTTTTGAAGCAGCGGTGTATGGGCTGTCCAGCATCGGCTTCAAGATTCTGGTGGATGTGGTCGCTTCTTCGCCGCAACCGCTGCGCGTGAAAGAGCTGCCCTACCATTTTCGCAACCGGTTTGCGGGTGACAGCAAGCTCGACAACCGCGTCGCCTGGGATTACCTCATGCTGCTGGCCGACAAAACCATTGGCCGGTTTGTGCCGGCCCGGCTGGTTTCTTTTGCGGCCATCGGTTCGTTTGGGGTGCTGGTGCACCTGGCGGTGTTGACGGTGATGCGCAGCCTGACCGGGCAAAACTTCGCGGCCAGCCAGATCACCGCCGTGATGGTGGCCATGGTGGGCAACTTTTTGCTCAACAACGCGCTCACCTACCGAGACCAACAACTGCTGGGCTGGCACATGCTGCCGGGTTTGTTGAAGTTCATGGCGGCCTGTTCCCTGGGTGCTTTTGCCAATGTGGGTGTGGCCACTTACCTGCACAGCGCGGATGGCGGTAGTGGTCATTGGCTCTTGTCTGCCATGGCGGGCATTCTGGTCGGCACGGTGTGGAACTACGGCGCCACCGCCTGGTTGGTCTGGATCAAACCCAAGAAGAAACCCGGTGGTTGACACGCGCACAGTGCCCAAGGACGGGCTGGACGGCAGGGGGTACGGGTTGATAGCCGCTGGCGTTGCATTACATCTGTTGCTGGCCTTCGCTTTTCATTTGTCGCCCGACGAAACCCATTACGCGCTGTATTCGGTGCACCCCGACTGGAGCTATTTTGACCACCCGCCCATGGCCGGCTGGTTGCAATGGCCATTCGGTGCAGCAGCCAGTGCGTTGGGGCGGGTTGGCATTGGGCCCAACCTGTTGATGCGCCTGCTGCCGATGGCTTGTTGGGTGATTTCCGCGGTCTGGATGGCCAACCTGGCGGCGCGGCTGTACCCCGGTGTGACTTCTGTGCGGCGGGTCGCGCTGGTGTTGTGGCTGCTGGCGCCTGTGCCCCACTTGTTGGGGCTGGCTTTGGTGCCCGACAGCATTTTGATGCCGGTGTTGTGTGCCGTGATGGCCCTTTGCTGGCGCTTGTGCCACCGCGCAGAATTACCCAACGTACGGCTTTGGTTGGCGCTGGGCGTGGCACTGGGCTTGGCGGGCCTGAGCAAATACACCGCCATTTTTATCGGTTTGGGTGCCGTTTTGGTGTTGTTTCTCGCGCACGGAATGTCCGTTCTCAAAGAGCGTGGCGCTTGGCTGGCCGTGGGGTTGGCGGCGTTGTTGATCACCCCCGTGATCGGCTGGAATGCCGCCAACGACTGGATTTCATTGGCTTACCAAGCCAACCATGCCAAAGGCAATGCCGCTTGGGAGCTGCGCCACGTCGCCGTGTTTGCCGTGGTGCAGGTGCTGGGGTATGGCTTGCTGCTGCTGGTGGGTATCGCCAGCGGATTCAAAAAGGCGGTGCCAGAAGCCAAAGCAAATGAACCCACGGCAATCGAACCCCAGGCATCAGCCTTGTCTGCCACCGGGTTTTGCCTGTGTTTTGGCCTGCCGCCGTTGTTGGCCATGCTGTATTTGTCGGGGCGCGGTTCCAG
Organism: Rhodoferax sp.; assembly: GCA_031417575.1. GTDB lineage: Bacteria > Pseudomonadota > Gammaproteobacteria > Burkholderiales > Burkholderiaceae_C > JANYCG01. The sequence goes on from JANOVW010000566.1 coordinate 9,749, forward strand.
TTTGCCGCATTGGTCGGTAACCGCCTGGTTGGCCCTGTTGCCGTTGGCAGCGGCCGGCTGCGCGCGGCTGTTGCGGCCCTTGCCGGGTGTCACGGCCACGTCAGATTTGCCAATGGCCCCGGTTCCACGGGGTCGGCGTGTGGTGATTGGGCTCATGCTTTTTCAAGGTTTGTGTTGTTTGGGTTTGTTTGGCCTGATGCTCAGTGGCGGAACCCAACGCGAACGGGGCCTGGAGGCCACCAGCCTGCCGGGCCAGGTGCCCGCTACCGCCCGCTTCAACCCGTTTGCCGACCTGTATGGTTGGGACGATGCAGCCTTGCGCGCCCGGGCGCTTGCGGCACAACATGCCAACACCGCCGCGGGCAAAGGAAAGCCGCCAACCCTGGCCGTGATGAACTGGACGCTGAACAGCCGCATTGCCTGGTACGCCAACCAGCCCACCCGGGTGGTGCAGCGCCATCTGGACCAGTTTGGCCTGTGGTGGGGCGTGTTGCAGCCGGGTGATGATGCGCTGGTGGTCGATTGGTCTCAGATGAGTTTTGCACCTCCCGTCACGCAAGCGGGTGGTCTGCCCCTATTTGAAACGTGTGAATTGCTGGAACAATTGCCCGTGCTACGCTGGGGTCGGCAAATCGCGCATTTCAACCTCCAGTTGTGCCGCAATTGGCAAGGCCCCAAGGAGACTGTC
>JANOVW010000567.1:0-3504 GCA_031417575.1 Rhodoferax sp.
CGGCTTCCAGCACGGTGAGCGGTACCTCGGTCACGGTTTTGTCACCAGCCATCACCTTCAACACGCCAACGGCCTGACCTTTGGCAAAGGGCGCTACCAGCGGTTCATTGCGTGCGACTTCGGTTTTGAGTTTGGCGGCGGTGCCGGCTGGCACGGTGACGATGATGGGCGTGATGCGACCCAGCTTGACGGTCTTTTCGGCACCCTTCCAGACGGCGGGTGACAAAACCGCCTGGTTTGCATCAAACAGTTTCACCGCTTCAAACGCGGTGTAACCCCAGTTCAGCAGTTTTTGCGACTCATTGGCACGCGCGTTTTCGCTGTCAGCACCCAGCACCACGCTGAGCAAACGGCGGGTTCCCGGCGCACCCGCAGCGCCCAAGCCAGACACCTCACGTTTGGCGGTGGCAATCAGGCAATAGCCGGCGGCGGCCGTGTGGCCGGTTTTCAGGCCGTCAACGGTCGGGTCGCGGAACAACAAAAGGTTACGGTTGCTGTCGTTGGCGGCGGGCGTGCCCTCGTAGCGGTATTTTTTGACCGCATAAAAATGCACATACTGGGGGAAATCCAGTATCAGCCGGGTGGACAGAACGCCCAGATCGCGCGCGGTGGTGGTGTGGCCAGCCTCGGTCAGGCCTTCGGGGTTTTTGTATTGCGTGCCTTTCATGCCCAGGGCCTTGGCCTGCTCGTTCATGAGCTGCACAAAACGCTCTACCGTGCCGCCAACCCCTTCGGCCAGCGCCACCGTGGCGTCGTTGCCGCTTTGCACGATCATGCCCTGGATCAGGTCTTGCACCGGCACCTTCATTTTGGGGTCGATGAACATGCGGCTACCGGGCATCTTCCAGGCCTTCTCGCTCACGGCGAAGGTTTGCGCCAGGTCGATCTTTTTGGATTTGAGCGCGTCAAACACCAAATAGGCCGTCATCAGTTTGGTGAGTGATGCCTGCTCAACGGGCGAATCGACGTCTTTGGCGGCCAACACTTGGCCCGAGGTGACATCCAGCAACAAGTAAGAGCGGGCCGCCACTTCGGGCGGTTCCGGGGTTTGCGCGTTGGCGCACAGGCCCAGAACGGAAAATGCGAGAAATGCCAGCCAGGTGGCGCGAAAAGCAATCATGGATGAGTTTGTGTTTGGATTAAAATGAATAAAATTTAATATTTAAACAATAAATATAAGTAAATATAGACGTTTTTACTATATTAAATATAGCTTATTATGCAATTAAAATTAGAGAATAATCAAATTTACATAAAATCAATCACTAACGTTTAGATAAATTGAATATTTGAGATGATACGGCACTGGTTGCAAGCGCTCAATGGGTTCAAGCCGGGTCTGAAACAGGTTCGCAACGGGCGCTGCCGGTGCCCATCACTACCTCAACGCCCCAAGTGCGCGGGGGTGCGCAGGCGCTCTACCACCTGGCCGTTTTTCAGATGCGATTCCACGATGTCTTCAATGTCGTTCAAATCCACATAGCTGTACCAGGTGCCTTCCGGGTAAACCACCGCCACCGGGCCAGCGGCGCAGCGGTCCAGGCAGCCGGCCTTGTTCACCCGCACTTTGCCGGTGCCAGCCAGGCCTTGGTTTTTGACCAGCTTTTTGCAATGGTCAAACGCTTCTTGCGCATGGTGCTGGGCACAGCATTCCTCGCCGTTTTTGCGCTCATTCAGGCAAAAGAAGATGTGCCGCTGGTAGTACGGGGCCGTTGGCGTGGCGGGTGCGGCGGTTGCTGGCAGACCGGTTTCGGCAGGGGTTTGAATCGGGGAGGTCAAGGCATTCCAGACGTAGAAAAAAAGATGCGGCGTTGGATGAAACTGTCAACAACCGGCGTTGTTGCCGATTCAGCCAGCTGGTTAGCGCGCGAATGGGCTCCATTTTAGGTTTTTGTGGAACAAGGGGAGGGGTGTCGGCAATGAGCAGCTGCACCGCCGCCTGTAGCCGTCTCTGGAGCGGGCGAACCAGTAACAACAGCGCGTGTTCAACGCCCCCGACGCGCCAGCTGGTCTCGCCCCGCCACTCGCATCAAAACATACACCAGCGCTGCAAAAGGCCACACCCAGCCCAACCATTGCAACAGGCCATTGAAACGAATGAACTGACCCTGCTCCCAGCTGTGCAGGTTGATTTCAAAATACGGCCCCAACGGTGCCTGGTTCAGCACACCCAGGTACACGCCCAGCGCCAGCAAGGTGAGGGCGGCGGCCAGGCGGCGCGGTATGAACAGCAACAGCAGGGCAAGCAAAAAAGCCACACCCAAACCCAGTCGGGTGGGCAAGGCCAGCCAATCCCAGGCGCGCTCCGGGCCAAAACTGAGCGCAGCAGACAAGCCTGTGGCCGCCAGCGCCATCAGTAGCACGCCCACCGCCCAGGTGCCCCGCCGCAAACCACCCTTAATGACGCAATACCCCAACAGCGCCGGAATCAACGCACCCAGCAACACACACAGCACCTCGGCCCCCGGCAACAGGGGCTGCAACTCAACCTCGCGCACCGGCAAATAATCCAGCAACGGGGTGCCTGCCAGCCATTGGGCCAAGGTTTCTTCAAGTCGCTCCGAGATTTGACCCAGGCCCAGCGGAATGGCGGTGGGGAACATCAGCGCCACCGGCCACAGCGCCATCAGCACAATGCCACCGCGGGCATCATCTACGAACCAGTGGCTGCGGATCAGGCTCCAGCGGGCCAAGGCACCGGCGCGCGCCAGCCCCAAGGCCAGCAAGGCGCCCAACCAGGCGCCCAACGCATTCGTCGCCCAATCGACATTCGAGGCCACGCGGGTGGTTAAAAAGCCCTGGGTGAACTCCATGGCGAACGAGAGTACCGCGGCCAGCAGGGTGGCCAGCGTCACCGTGTAACGGGTACGCCCCGAGCGCAAAAACACCGCCGCCAGCAAAAACCCGAAAGGCAAATAACCCAGGATGTTGATGCCCACATCAAAACCGGTCCAGTAGCGCGACCAAGCTTGCCAGACAAAGGTCAGCGGGTTCAGCCCCTGGTTACGCCATTCGCCAAACGGGTACAAGCTGGCGTACACAATCAGCGCGGCATACAGCGCAGCAAGGGGTGTGGCCGATGTCTTGTGCACGGCGAAGGGCTACTTAAAACGGCTTGACAACCACCAGCACCACGATCACCAGCAACAAAACTACCGGCACCTCGTTGAACCAGCGGAACCACACATGGCTGCGGGTCGAGGTGCCCGCTTCGAGCTTTTTCAGCAACGAGCCGCAGGCATGGTGGTAACCCGCCACCAGCAGCACCATGAAAAGTTTGGCGTGCATCCAGCCCTGGCCCGGGCCCTTGCCAATACCGTAATACAAATAAAGAGTGAAGCCAAACACCAACGCCAGCAACGCCAGCGGCCCCATAAAACGCAACAGCTTGCGGGCCATCAGCAGCAAGCGCGCCCGTTCCGCGTCAGACCCGGCCGGCACCAACGCCAGGTTGACAAAAATGCGCGGCAAATAAAACAGCCCGGCAAACCACGCCGTGACACA
>JANOVW010000568.1:0-4124 GCA_031417575.1 Rhodoferax sp.
CAGCAGGGGATCGTTTCAAACCCGCTGGCATTTGGTCTGCCACTGGGTTGGATGCACGGTCAAACTGGTATTGATCATTGGCCGCATAGAACCGTTGCATGAACTGGGCTGCTTGCAACAATTGTCCACGTGCGTCGGCGCGATGGCCTTTGGCAATGTAACTTTTGTAGGAAGGCAGCGCTACGGCCGCCAAGATGCCAATAATTGCCACAACAATCATGACCTCAATCAATGTGAAACCGACTTGCCGCTTGGCATTATGAGTTGCAATTTGAGGCGAACGAACCATTTTGTACTCCAACAATCAACGAGGTCACGATGCTAACGCATGAACAGTTGGCGCCATTGCCGCGACTTCACACGGGGAGTGTTCGCAGGTGTCACGCAATCCCCCCGCAATTTGCAGCTCAGGGTGATGGCTTTGGTCAATTTTTCTGCACCAATGACGACGAGTTTTGAGTCTGTTGCATTACGGGTTACTTCCAGAATAACGCTGCGGCCATCGGCTCGGCCCTGAAAGCCACTGACGATCAGATCCGACGAATCCACATCACCGTCGCCATCGGTATCGAAAATCGCTTCATCTGGGCCAGCGCCCGTCAAACCATTGAGCAGGTACTTGAACCCAATGCCGGTACCCGATACTTTGCAAGGGTTGAGTGAAACGTTCGAGGGTGATATGGTTTCCGCGACGATAAATTTACCCTCCAGCACCTGAATCGGGTAGACGAGCCGTTCGCCCGTATTGGGTAACGCAATCTTCCAGCCACGTCGCGGTGCAATCACGGTGGGCGTGGTCTGGCCCACGTAGTCAATCGTGTTCGCACTGACGTTGTAATAGGTGTTGCCATCTGTACCCACCTGGGCTGCGCCGATGGTTTGTGACACCAGGAGCGACGTGCTCGTTAACGCTGTACCGCTGGGAATAGTCACGGCACCAAAAGCCAAAGGATCCCATACACCATAAACGTTTTGCGTTGTGTTGTTGGTGATGTCGGCGACTTCGAAAAATTTGCCCGTACCAAACACCACCATGTACCCGACTTGCGGTGTGGAAGCGGAAGTCAGGGGAATAACGTTGGGTGTGCCGGTGATGGGCTGCGTAGCGCCGCCTGCATAGAGCGGGCTGCCGGCCAAGTCGACCTTCCAATTGGCCGCGTTGGCATCATTCAGGCTGAACTTCCACATATTGCCTTGGAGGTCACCCGCGTAGGCACCAATAATTTGCTGGTTTGCATTGCGAACCAGCTTGACGCCACCCAAGCCGTTTTTGGCGGTTGTGCAATCGCCGACGCCGGTATTGAGGTCGCGAATTCGGGCACCTGTTTGCAGGTTCACTACATACAAGCGGGCTTTGCAAGAGGCGCTGTCATAGCCGTTGTTGATGATGGCAACCCAACTGCCGTCCAGCGTTGTACCGGTCTGGACCTCAGTCAAAACATATCCCATTTCGCTGTAATCGGTGAGATGGGAGCCAATCTCCCACAACACACTGCTGGCGTTGATAGACGTTGGCCCGGTATTCAGGGCTGTCACGTCGAAAGCAAACACCGCCGTTCGGGGGCTGCTGACCCCGGCAACCGGTGCAACGCCTGCGCCTGCGCCGGTGGTACCAATCACCACATTGGCCCAACGAGGCGTTCCACCGGTGAAATAAGCGTCTGTTTCAGAAATCGGGCCATCGACGTAATAGCGGTGTGTATAGGCTTTGTCGGCCAATTGGTTCAAGGTGGGCAAAATGGCCTTGGGCACGTAGGCAAAGGTTTCAATGCCGCCGGCAATGCTGGCGGTGCCGTCACGGAACGCATGAAGCATGCCATCGTTGGCACCCACAAACAGCAGCCCCTCGGCCCGCTGTTTTTTGCCGCCCGAACCACTGACACCATCCACGAAAGCGCGGTAGGTGGTTTTGCCAGGGGTTCCGGTGGGCAGCTTTTCGTAAGACAAATCGACACTGTTTTTGACGAACACGGGCGTCGAGTTGACGATGTCGCCCAACCGCGTTTGGCGGTAACGGTACAAGGCGGTGCCGCTCAATGCGCTGATGTCTTCGTTCGACGTGTCGCTACGCAAATAGTTGATCAGGTCTTTGGTTACCGTTCCGGTCATCGAACCCGTCAAGCCCGCGGTCACCATGTCGTCATATTTGAACGGGACAGCGCGCACACCTGAAGTTGCGCCATTGCCTACAAAAATTTGGCGACTTGAATGTGCTGGAATCAGTGAGTTGTAGGTCACCGCACCGGTGGTGGCGGTGACTTTGGTCTCGATCTGCCATGAAATAGCCAATTCGTTACCCGTGGTTGAATCCAGGCTGTTGGCAATCACATTGCCTGCCCAACTGACGGGTGTATAGGTGGGCGTGTATTTTTTGGTGCCGCTGCGCAGGTTGGCTGTTGACACGGCCACGCCGGATTGGCTGTTCGGATCGCCGTTCACTTCGCCCATCATCTGAGTGATGGAGTTTTTGAGTTCATCGGCGGTCTTGGCGCTCAGCATTTTTCCGCGTCCATTGATGGTGGCGTGCCACATGTCATCGATCGACGTTTGCCTATCGCTCTGGGGGCTGGGCCAATCCAGTGTTCGGGGTGGTGAACTTGAGCTCGTGCCTGTCAATCCCGCCAAGACCGCGGGGTTGGTTGAGTCAAGCGTGCCGATGACACCCAGTCCGATCGCGTAGAAATTCAAGTGTTGCCAAAATGCAGGGTCGGAGTCGGTTGGTTTGACATCGTTCGTCATGCCAACCGATGGCCGCAAATCGGTGGCCCAGTATTTCATGGCCACATCTGCGAAGGTGTTGCTGAATGTGGTGGAGCCAATGGTGTCGCGGAAAGGCCCTTCCAGACCGGTATAGACATAGGTGCTGGGTTCGGCAGTCACGGTTTTGGAGGTACTGTCAACGTCAGCCAAGGTAAACGAATCGTTGTAATACCCGTCCGTCATCAGCATGGCGTAAGACCGGCGGCAGGTGGCGTGGTTAGCCTCTTCACCTGCCACCGTGATGGTGCCATCGCCAATTGGCGTATTGGCCCATGGCCCGCCCGCATCGGCGCGTTGGTAGTATTTGCCCACACTATCCAAGGCTTTGCGGTTGGGCGTGCTGCCGTTCCCCCCCGCCCCATAAAGCCAGGTGATGAACTCATCTCGAAGCGTGGTGCTGTACAGGCGCACGCCTTTGTCCAGAGAAGGTGGCGAAGCCGCCAGCGTATTGATGCGGCCCCAGCCCAAGCGGAAGGTCGGGTTGAGCGGTTGAAACGCCAGACCGATGCCGGTTTTGGCAATGTCATTCCGGGTTCTATGGTAGGTGAACCAGTTGGCGTAATTCTGCTGCTCCTGTGCCCAGGTGCAGGAAGAAGCACCGCAATCTGTGCGGTTGACGAATTTGGGGTAATTGGCCGTCGTTGCGCTGGCGGTGTTGGGGTAAGCCAAACCGGGTGTTGAACCAGTTGCCAAGGGCGAACCAGAATCGGGCGTATAACTGGGGTTGAAATAATTGGTCAAAGCGACGGGGTCATCGGTACCATCCCATTTGCGGTTGACGATTGCGACAGTGGTCGATGCCGTGTTCACCGTGAAGCTTGCACCCACGCCGCCACCGGTACCACTGAGCGCCAGGGTTGGCGGTGCGGTGTAACCGGCACCGGCATTGGTGACGGTGATGGCCGAAATGCTGTTTGTGGTGCCTGTGCCAACCGTAAATGCAGCGCCGGTACCACCACCCGTGTTACCCAACGTGAGGGTGGGGGCGCTGGTGTAACCCACGCCGGGGCTGGTCACCGTAACGGCTGATACACCGTAGGTATTGGCGGTGCTGACCGTGGTGGTTGCACCCGTGCCGGAGCCCACACCACCGAAGGTGATCGTCGGGGCACTGGTGTACCCGTAACCAGGCGTTGTGATGGTGACCCCGGTGATGATGTTGCTGGCTGCAGTAACGATGTTGAAGGTGGCGCCGGAGCCCCCAGCAACACTCAAGGTGGGTGCGCTGGCGTAACCGGAGCCAGGGTTGGTGATGGTGACACCCGTAATTTTGTTGGAAGCAGTCCCGACTACTGTAGCAGCGGCACCTGATCCCAAGCCACCTGAAAAGCTGACAGTTGGCGCGCTGGTGTATCCCGAACCAG
>JANOVW010000569.1:0-3133 GCA_031417575.1 Rhodoferax sp.
GGTGACTTGGCCATTTTGGGCACCAGCGATACCTCGCCAAAATTCTGAAAACCCAACAACCGGGCTTCTTCCTGGCGCAAGGCCAAGATCTCGTTGATGAGCGCCGTGTTGTCAAACTTGGCAACATTGGCCGGGGCTTGATCGGAAGCGCGCGTGGTGTAGGCCCGGTAAAGCGTTTCACGCAGGGCGCTGCTTTTGGCAAACTGCATGACGGGCAAATAACAAGGCATTTTCAGGGTGAGTTTGAAACCGTCTTTGCCGTCGGCCTGCGCGGCGGCACGGGCAGTAGCTTGCACGTCTTCGGGCACTCCGTCGAGTTCGCTGGCCTGCGCAAAATAGGCGAATGCATCGGTGGCATCGAGGGCGTTTTCGCTGAATTTTTGGCTTAATTCGGCTTGGCGTTCCTGAATTTGGGCATAACGCTCGCGCGCTGCCCCTTTTAGTTCAGCGCCACCCAATACAAAACCGCGCATCGCGTTTTTGTGGGCCTGGCGTTGCTCGGCATTCAAACTGTTGACATCGATCGCCTTGTACTTGGCGTAGAGCTGTTCATCCGCACCCATGCGGGTAAAAAACTCGGTGATGGCGGGCAAACTCTCGTTGTACGCAGCGCGCAGTTCGGGTGTATCGGCCACGGCGTTCAGGTGGCTTACAGCACCCCAGGCGCGGCCCAGGCGCTCGGTGGCAACGTCCAGCACTTTGGCAATCTCGCCCCATTGGGCCGGGTAGGCCGGGCTGGTAACCTGCTCAAGCGCCTGGTTGGCCTCTGCCAGCAAGGCATTCACCGCAGGTTGCACGTGCGCGGGCGTGATGCTGGCAAACCGCGGCAAATCAGAAAAATCGAGCAGGGGGTTGGGTTCGGTAGTTGGGGTGGCGGTGGTGTTCACGGTGTTCAGGGTGGTCATGGTGTTCAGGTGGTGGCGCGTTCGGCAGCTTCAAGGGTGTTGATCAGCAGCATGGTTACCGTCATGGGGCCTACGCCACCGGGCACCGGGGTGATCCAGCCCGCAACTTCTTTGACACCCGCAAAATCCACGTCGCCGCACAATTTGCCGTGTTCATTGCGGTTCATGCCCACGTCGATGATCACCGCACCGGGTTTCACCATGTCGGCGGTCAGGGTATTGCGTCGGCCCACCGCGGCAACCACCACATCAGCCAGCAAGGTGTGGCTTTTCAGGTCTTGGGTGGCGCTATGGCACACGGTCACGGTGCAGTTTTTCTGCAGCAGCATCAGGGCCATGGGTTTGCCCACGTTGTTGCTGCGGCCAATCACCACGGCGTGTTTGCCGCGCAAATCGATGCCAGTGCTTTCGAGCAATTTGATGCAGCCGTAGGGCGTACAAGACCAGAAGCCAGGGGTTCCCGTCATGAGCGCACCGGCGCTGGCGACATGGAAACCGTCCACGTCTTTGGCTGGGGCGATGGTTTCGATCACCAAGTGGGCGTCGATATGGGCGGGAAGTGGCAGTTGGACCAAAATGCCGTGAATGGCCGGGTCTTGGTTGAGGGCGTTGATGCGGGCCAGCAGGTCGGCCTGGGTGAGTGTGGCGGGGTGTTTTTCAAGCAATGAAAAAACACCCACTTCTTCGCAGGCTTGAACTTTTTTACCCACGTAGACCTGGCTGGCCGGGTCTTGTCCCACCAGAATGACCGCCAAGCCCGGTGTAACGCCGCGTGCCTTGAGCACTTGGGTTCGCAGGGCTGCCTGGCTGCGCAACTGCTTGGCCACCGTATTTCCGTCAATAATATGTGAAGTCATATTTTTATAAAAATAAAAAAGGCCCGTTGGCTCACACCAAACGGGCACTGCTAGCTATCAATATAATTTCAAAAAAGTGCAAATAATAGTATTTAATTGGTCTAATTCTGCAAAATCAGGATTTGGAGGTGTTTTGACCCAAGGCGATTTTGAGCAAATCGGCCACGGTATTGGCATTCAGTTTTTCCATGATGTTGGCGCGGTGCGCTTCAACCGTCTTGATGCTGATGCCCAGGTCATCGGCGATTTGTTTGTTCAGCCGACCCGCAACGATGCGCTCGAGCACCTGTGATTCACGCAATGTCAGTTTGGCCAACAGCGCCTCGCGGCTGGCTGATTGCAGGTGTTCGGCAAAAGAGATTTTGGCTTGCTCCAGCATGCGTTCGACCAGCGTCACCAACTGCTCTTCCTTGAAAGGTTTCTGGATGAAATCCATCGCCCCTTTTTTCATGGTGTCAACCGCCATGGGCACGTCGCCATGGCCCGTGATGAAGACGATTGGCAGGGGCGATTTGCTTTCCATCAGGCGGCTTTGCAGTTCCAGGCCCGTCATGCCGCCCATGCGGATGTCGACAATCAGGCAGGCTACTTCGCGCGGGTCGTAGCGGCTCAGGAAAGACTCAGCCGAATCAAAACAACGCACCCGGTAGTCTTTGCCTTCAAGTAGCCATTGCAGGGAATCGCGCACCGCCTCGTCGTCGTCGACAACATAAACGGTGCCTTTTTTGGGGATCAGACTCATGCGGTTACCCTGGGATATTAAGTTGTTGATGCGCAGGTTGCACCGTAGCGCCAGACCCGTTGTCAGGCACCGGCAGCCAAAAAGTAAAGCAGCAGCCGGTTACTTCATTTCCATTGTAGAGGTTCTCGGCCTTCAGTCTTCCCTGGTGAGATTCGATGATGGAGCGGCACAATGAGAGCCCAATGCCCATGCCGTTGGGTTTGGTTGAGAAGAAGGCTTCATACAACCTTTCCATCACTTCGGGTGGCAGGCCTTTGCCCGAATCTTGTACTGAAAACTCCACCACGGGTTTGTCGTCAATCCGTTTGGGCAACACCCTCAGCACAATGCTGCGCCGTGATGAGGGCCGCTGGCTGGCTTCGACGGATTCAGCGCCGTTTTTCAGCAGGTTCACCAGCACCTGTTCGATCAAGATAGGGTCGACCATCAGTTTGGGCAAGCGGGCGGCAATGTAATGGGTGAGCCGCACATTGTGGCGGCGCACCTCGATATCAGCCAGCTCCACGGCTTCAGTCACCATTTCGGGCACTTCCGAAAGCGCGCGGTTGGGCTCGCTGCGTTTGACGAACGAGCGGATGCGCTGGATGATTTGCCCGGCGCGTTGCGCCTGGCGGGCGGTTTTCTCCAGC
>JANOVW010000570.1:0-9707 GCA_031417575.1 Rhodoferax sp.
AATAGGCCGCGCGCTCTTTGCCCCAGGTCACGGTGGCTTCCTGGGCCTCGTCGCTGCGGCGCTTGTGGTGCGGAAAAAGCTGTGGGTAAACCATGCCATAGCCAAAATCGCGGTAAAAACCGGTGTTGACCCAGTCCATCATTTCATTCACTTTGGCGCGTTTTTCCAGATCCTTCGGGTAAGACGGCAAATTGAATTTGTCAGCCAGGTATTTGAGGATGGCCGACGCTTCAGTCAATCGGAAGGCCCCTTCTTCGAGCACTGGCACCTGGCGGCTGGGGTTGATGCCGGTGAAGGGCTCGCCGTAATGCTCGCCGACCATGATGTCGACCACTTGCTCGTCAACGGGCAGCTTGTTTTCAGCGATGAACAAACGCACGGGGCGGCTGACCATTGAGACGGGGTGCATGTAGAGTTTCACGGGTTTCTCCAGTAAAAAAACAGGGGGTTGATTCGGCCGACTGAGGTGCCAGTCGGTCAAGACGCGGTATCCTAATCGCGGCTTCAATGTCTGGCACGGCAAAGGGGCAAAGTATCAAGGCGCAAGCTTTTGCGTGATGGCCGACAGGCGGGCAAACTGCGGCGCAAACTCGTCAACAATGGCTTGCGGGTCCGGGCACAGCTTGGCATCGGTGATCACGCCAAACTGCACACCACCGCCGTAACTCAGGATGGAAACGCCCATGCCAACGGTGCCACTTTGCGGCACCCAAAACAAGGTTTCTTCCAGCTGCGAGCCGCAGAACATCAGCTTTTCTTTGGGCCCCGGCACGTTGGTCATGACCGCCGTGGTCTTTTTGGAAAACAGATTTAACAGCGCATCTTGTGCGGGCTTGATCATCAGACCCGCCACTGCCAACATGCCAAACGCCATCAGCGGCTGAAAACTGCCCTTGAGCTCACCCATGCGGCGGCGCACTTCGTACACCCGCTCAATCGGGTTGGCCATGCCGATCGGCAACACCACCGGTGCCAAGCCAAACTGGTTGCCCAATTTGTAGGCTTCGTCCAGCGGGCGCAGGTTCACCGGCACCATGGCGCGAATTTCCTTGCCCGCCACCGAGTCGCCCTTGCTTTCCAGGTAATGCGCAATGGCACCGGCCACACAACTCATCAGCACGTCATTCACCGAACAGTTCAGCGCTTTGCAAACCGCTTTCACATCCTGCAGCGGCACCGGCGTGCACCACGCCACTTTTTTGGCTTGCCCAGGCACACCCTTGAGACGCGTGGGTGAATCGTCTGACATCAGCAGCAAAGCGGCGCTGTCTTGCGCGATCTTGAAGGTCATGCGGGCTGCGCTAGCCGCACCATCCAGCCCGGAATCGAGGCTTTTCTGCGGTTCAGCCAGTAAGGACATCATGCTCATGGATTTGGCAGCGCCCTCGCCCGCCGCGCCCAGCGCTTTCACCGCAAACTGGGTCATGGGCGTGAGCAGCGTGTTTTGCAACCAGTTTTGTACGCCAGGCAGGCCGTCGACCAAGCCGCCATTCAAGGCCTCCACAGGTTGCACCTTTCGTTTGCGCTGCGGTGGCGCCTCGCCCCCGTCAACCAGCGACTGGGTCACGGAAATGAGCGCAATGCCGTCGGCAATGCAATGGTGAATACGCACAATCAGCGCTGAGCCGCCCTGGTAGTCTTCGACCAGGTGAAATTGCCACAGCGGGCGTTTGCGATTCAACGGCTCAGTGGCCAGTTGCGCCACGCGGTCTTGCAAGGCTGTTTGCTCGGCGCCTTTTTTGGGCTTTTTGGCCACAGCCAATTTTTCCAAAACCACCTGGTTGCGGATGTCGAACTTGGTGTCTTCTACCCAGGTGGCACCCGCCGCGTCTTCCACCACACGTTGCACAAAGCGCGGGTACTTCAACAGCCGGGCTTCAAGCCGCTCACACACCGCTGCGTAACTGACCCCGGGTTTGAGTACCCAGACGCCCACAATCATCATCAGATTGGCAGGTGAATCCATGCGCAGCCAGGCGGTGTCTACCTTGCCCATGCGTTCGCCCGACAGGCCCAAGGTGCCACCCACCGCATTGCCGACATCTTTTCGCACCCGGCGGGCAGCGGTACTTGCGGCGTTTACAACTGTTTCCGCGGCAGATTTTGCGGCCGTTTTTGCCGCCACCCCTGCCCCAGAGCGGCGAGCTTTGGGAGCACCCTCAGCGGCTGGGCGTGCGCCTTCGTGGGTAGCTGATGCAGCCTTGTTTTTGATGATTTTGGTAACCATTTGTGCTCCTGGGTTGTGATGCGCAGCACTGCGTTGGCGCTTGGGTGTTTGCCCTATTTTGGCTTCAAACCAGCCATGCCATCAAAGATTCCCATTAAGATGGCGCAGAAACCCGTTTTGACTGCCTCCAAGGAGAAAACCATGGCCGACCTGAAATCCAAATTTGAAGCCGCTGCAGCGGCATCCAAAAACCTGACCGAACGGCCAGACAACGCCACACTGCTAAAAATTTACGCGCTGTACAAACAAGGTGCGCAAGGTGACAACGCCGACAAAAAGCCCGGCTTTGCCGACATGGTGGGCCGCGCCAAATGGGATGCCTGGAATGGCCTCAAAGGCACCGTCCAGGCAGATGCCCAGCAGCAATACATCGACCTGATCGAGTCATTGAGCTAGCCCCGCCCATTGGCTTATTGAACAATGCCGCGCGCTTTGAGTGCGGCAATCTGGTCTGCGCTCAGGCCAATCTCTTCAAGTACCGCGTCAGTGTCTTGCCCCAAGCTGGGGGCATTGCGGCGGTGGGCCCCCGGCGTTGCTGATAATTTGGGCACAAAACCCGGTACCAGCAGTTGGCTGCCGTCGTGCATCTGAAGCGGTTGCAACATGCCACGGGCTGCGTAATGCGGGTCAGCTGCAATATCGGCCACGGTGTAGATCTTGCCAGCGGGCACACCGGCTTTTTCCAGCACCGCCAGGGCTGCGTCCACCGCGAGGGTGGCTGACCACTGGCCAATCGCGGCATCAATTTCAACCACCCGTTTCACGCGCCCTGCATTCACAGCCAGGGCGGGGTCTTGGCCCAAATCGGGCCGCCCAATGGCGGTCATCAGGCGTTTGTAAATGCTGTCGCCATTCCCGGCAATCAGCGCGTATCCGCCGTCCAGGCAGCGGTAGGCATTGGTGGGGGCAATGCCTGGCATGGCGCTGCCGGCCGGTTCGCGCACCACGCCAAACGCGCTGTATTCGGGCAACAGGCTTTCCATGCAATTGAATACGCCTTCAAACAAGGCCATGTCGATGATTTGGCCCACGCCACGGGGCGCAACCTGGCTCACCGTGCCATGCCGATGGTGCAGCGCCATCAAGATGCCGATGACACCATGCAGTGAAGCCAGCGTGTCGCCAATGCTGACACCGACCCGCACCGGAACCTGGCCAGGCTCTGCGGTGAGGTAGCGCATGCCACCCATGGCTTCAGCCACCACGCCAAAACCGGGGCGATCGCGGTACGGGCCGGTTTGCCCATAACCGCTGATGCGCAGGATGATGAGCCCCTGGTTGGCTTTTTGAAGAACCTCGGGGCCCAGACCCCAGCCCTCCAGGGCGCCTGGCCGAAAGTTTTCAATCACCACATCGGCCTGCTCACACAGGCGGCGCACCAGTTCCTGGGCTTCAGGCTGCTTCAAATCCAGTGCCACCGAGCGCTTGTTACGGGATTGCACCTGCCACCAGACCGAGGTGCCATCCTTGAGCAAACGCCAACGCCGCAACGGGTCGCCGCCAGGGTCTTGCGCGCCGCGCGCGGGGGGTTCGATTTTGATGACATCGGCACCAAAATCTGCCAGGGTTTTGGCAGCAAACGGCCCGGCAATCAACTGCCCCATTTCGATGATTTTGAGCCCGGCCAAGGGCCCGAATGGCCCGGTTTGGGCCGGTTGGCCCGCGTTCAACGTCATTTTTTGGTGATTTTTTTGGCAGCCGGTTTGTCGGCCGTTGCCGACACCTTTTTGGCGGCGGGTTTGGCCACGGGTTTGGCAGCCGGTTGGGCCGATTCGGCTTCAGCCAGCATGGCGTCCAGGTTTTTGGTGATCTCGGCTTCAATCCGGCCCTTGAAGGCGCCCAGCAAAAAGCCCAGTTTGGCCCGCAATTCAAATTCGGTAGCCGTTACATCCAGCGTACCGTCGGCACCCGAACGGGTAAAACAAACCTGGTCTGCCCGTTTGCCCTCTTCGTAGGTGCATTTCATTTGCAGGCCGTCTTCAGCCTGGTCGGCCCAGCGGTAGGCAATTTTGCGGGCTGCAGGCAGGCCCAGGCTGTGATGTCTGACGATGTGAATATCGGCCACCGGTAGGCTCCTTGAATTTGAAATGGAAAACAGTCGACGCAGGCAATTGAAACCAATTCCCCGAACCGCGCACGTCAAGGCAAATAGCGCCTTAGCTGCGCATGGCGTTCGTTTTTGGGCAAGTCGGCCAGTCGTCGCACCGCATCATAAAACGACAACCATTGTTGGCCGGGCGCGCCCCCGGCTTGCCCTGCTTTTTGTTGCAAAAACAGGGCCTCAAAGGCGGGCACCCAATCGTCATAGGCGGCTTGAGCACCCAGGCTGGCGTTGTTGGCACGCGCCACCCACTGGTCATACCCCGCAACCTGGCGTTGGAACTGCTCCGGCGGCAATCCGCTGGCCTGTTGCCATTGTGCGCGCGTGTTTTGGTAGGCCTGGCGAAAAGCCTGCATGGCTTGCGCCTTGGCGCTGATCTGTTGCTCAAGCAATGCCGTGCCCGGTTGCCCGTCTGCCGGTGGCAGTTTGTAGATGTTTTGCAGATTAGTCCGCGTTTGCGCTGTCAGCGCCCTGAATTGCGCACGGCGCAAACGCGCCCGATCATCTTCGGCTTTGGCGGCACCCGAAGGCTCGCGGGCCAACCACAGGTCAGCCCCCAGGCGTTCCACGGCGGTGGCAAACGATTCATTGAAGGCGGTGTCGCCTTGGACATACACCACCTGATGCGCCATTTCATGAATCAGCAACCGCGCCAACTCACCTGCGGGGTATTGAATGAAGGTGTTCAACAGCGGGTCGCCGCCCAGCCAGTCAAGCCAGCCCAAGGTGGAATAGGCCGGCACCCTGTAAACACTGACTTCGAGCCCTTCGGCCTGCAGACTTGAGGCCAGGGCTTGGGCTGACTGTTCATCAAAATAACCCCGGTAGCCGACACAACCCGCCACCGGGAAGCACCAGGTTTTAAGGGTGAGCGAAAGGGCTGGTGCGGCCACCACGTTCCAAACCACGGCGCTGCGCTTCAAATCGGCGTAACGCGTGTAGCTGGCATTGTTGGGCAGTTGCAATTCGGTCACCGCAAACTGGCGGATGGATTGTGTCAGCGCCAACCGGGTTTTGAGCGTTTGCGGCGTTGCATCGTCTGCCAGCCAGTCGTTGACGGGTCTCGCGGCGCCCAACATCGACAGGTGCCCGTTAACCGATTGGAAGTAGTAGCCCATATCGGCACACCCGGCCAGCAGCGCGATGCTGGCCAGCAACCCGGCTATTCGCAGGCTGCAGCCAATGGACCCGTACAAACGCTTCATCCGGTTGAGTTTAAGCAATTCAAACAGGCCCTGGGCATGCCGTCTTCAAATCCATCCATCCGTTGCCGGGGGTTGTCCAGAGGTTCACAATCACCCTACTCAGCTTTTTTCGAATGTCCGTGCGCCCATGAAACCCAAAATCCCATTGCATGCGCCTTTGCGAGCCCTGTTGCCTGCGTTGCCTCATCTGTTTTGCCTAGCCCTGCTCGTCTGCAGTTTGCCCACCTTTGCCGCGCGGGTCATGGCGGTTCGGGGCGAGGTGGCGATACAGCGCGGCGACACCACCTTGCCTGCGAAGATCGGCGCGCGCCTGCAGGAGGGCGATGAATTTGTCAGCGAGGGCGAAGGTGAAGCCTTGGTGCGTTTTGACGATGGCGCAAGGCTGGCGCTGCGCGCGCATTCGCGTTTGGCGGTGAAAACATTGCAACTCAAGGGCCCGGTAACGGGCCGCCAAAAGGCGATTCGGGTCATCAAAGGTGGCCTGCGTTATATCTCCAGCAAAGGCAGCCGCCGTGCCCAGGTGGCCTTTGAAACCAGCACCACTACGGTGGGTATTCGGGGCACCGACATCGAAATTGCCGTGTCTGATGACCCCATTGGCAGTGACCCGGCCGGCACCTATTTAAAGGTGAATTCGGGCAGTGCCGTGATGGTGGCAACTGATGGCACCCAGGTGGCAGTAGACCCCGGTCAGGAAGCCTTTGGCGGCGAGCCCGAGTTGGTGCCGCGTGGTTCCAACGCCAAGCCGCGCCCGGCAGCCCGCCGCGTAGATACCCGCAGCACAGGTGTTTTTCGTGGTGGGTTGATGGACAGCCTGTTGAAATAGCTGGCTCTGGAACCACACGCAAGAGGCAATCCAAAAAGGCGTGATGTGTTGCCTGGCTGTTCGGGGCCGGTTCAAAAGCGGTGCCACCAACGCCTTTGGCAACCACATCGACGGCGCGGTGCGCAGCGACGAGCTGCGCCGATTACTCTATGCGCTGTAGATGAACCTGCTGGCGTTGCGCCAACAACATGGAGAATCAGCAGAAACCGCCGCGCTGACGGGCACGTACCATAACCTGCTGCGCATGTGGGCAGACACCTGATGGTAGGGGCTTGCAAGCATCTTCCACAGTGCACATTTAAAACCAACTTAATTTAATTTTTACAAAATTATTTATTAAATTTACTAATTTTTTGTTACTATTGAAATAGCTTATTGTGCAATTAATTTAAAAACAATATGCATTTTTATTAAACTACATTTTTATAAAATAAATAAATATACGATTTATCGGCGTTTTGCAGCCTACTTCATCGCCCCCTTTGTCCCCCAGACTCCCATTTTGTTGCCGAACCTGCGTCTCATGCCTTCCCGCAATACCTTGATAGCCGTCGCGGTCGTGGGTTTTCACCTGCTCGCCGTGTGGGCCTTGCAAACCGGCCTGCTGCGCCGTGCGGTCGAAATCATTGTGCCTGCCCAGATATTGAGCGAATTCATCGAGCCGCCAGCACCCAAAGCGGTGCCCCCGCCGCCGCCTCCACTGCCACCGTTGGTCAAACAGCCCGTAGCCAAACAGCCCGTGGCACCGCCCGCACCGCAGCCCGTCGCCATTGCAGACCCCACCCCGGCACCCAACGCGCCCGTCGGCATCACCATACCCCAGCCGCCGCCACCACCCGTGGTCGCAGCGGTCATCGCAACGCCTGCACCAGCACCCACAACGCCACCCGCGCTGCCGCCACCGCCCAAGGTCGAATTGCCTTCCACCAACGCCGAGTACCTGCAAAACCCCAAGCCGGTTTACCCGGCCATGAGCAAACGCCTGAATGAGCAGGGCAAGGTGCTGGTGCGGGTGCTGATTGGTATCGACGGTGCGCCGCAAAAATCCGAAATTCGGCAATCGAGTGGCTTCGAGCGCCTTGACCAGGCTGCCCAAAACACGGTGATGGCGTGGCGCTACGTGCCCGGCAAACGCGGTGGCGTGCCTGAGGCCATGTGGTTTGTGGTGCCCATCACCTTCATCCTTGACTGACCCGAAACACTTTATTTTTGTACCGACTGGAGCTCTTTCATGGAATCCCACTTTGGCCTGGCCAACCTGTGGTCGCAAGGCGACCTCATCACCCGCGGCGTGGCGCTGCTGCTCTTGGGCATGTCACTGGCCTCCTGGATGGTCATCATCATCAAGACGCTCGATTTGTTGCGTTACAAAAAGCAAATCGCCAAAGCCGCCAACTTCTGGAACCAGCCCGATTTCGATGCGGCGGTGCAAAACCTGGGGCCCGCCGAAAAACCCGGCGCGCCAGGCAATCCGTTCACCCAACTGGCGGTGCAAGGCCGCGAAGCCACTACGCACCACCAAAACAGCAAAGCCCAGCTGCACCATGCGCTGGACGTGAGCGATTGGGTGACGCGCTGCCTGCAAAACGAAATTGACGAATTCACCGCGCGTATTCAAAGCGGCCTGGCCATCCTGGCCTCGGTCGGTTCCACCGCACCGTTTGTCGGGCTGTTTGGCACGGTTTGGGGCATTTACCACGCGCTCTTGAGCATCGGCATATCAGGGCAAAGCACCATCGACAAAGTGGCCGGCCCGATTGGCGAAGCCCTCATCATGACCGCACTGGGCCTGGCCGTGGCGATACCCGCTGTGCTGGGCTACAACGCCTTGGTGCGCGGCAACAAATCGGTGCTGGGCAAGCTAAACCGCTTCGCCCATGATTTGCATGCCTATTTCGTAACGGGTGCGCGGGTAACCGGCTCGCCAGCCATCGTCGGCAAATAACCGCTGGAGAACATCCCATGGCCTTTGGCACCCAAGACAACACCGACGAGGTGATGAACGAGATCAACATGACGCCCTTGGTGGACGTGATGCTGGTGCTGCTCATCATCTTCATCATCACCATCCCGGTGATGAAACATACCGTCAACGTCGATTTACCCCGCGCCACCAATGTGCCGCAAGATACCAAGCCGCAAACCGTGCGCTTGTCGGTCGATGCCAAAGGCGTATATTACTGGAACGAAGCGCAAATTGCCGATGAACAATTGCCTGCGTTGTTGAAGGAGCAGGCCGCCAAAAACCCGCAGCCTGATGTTCACATTCGGGGCGACAAAGAAGTGCGTTACGAGCGCGTGGCGCAAGCCATGGCGGCAGCGCAGCAGGCCGGGTTGAAGAAGATCGGCTTCATCACCGAGCCGAAAAACTGAGGCCTGGGTCGCACTGCCGCGGGGTGCTTACAACCCCAGCGCCGCAATGCCCGCGCGGGCAATTTGCGCGTCTTCGGTCGATTTCACGCCACTCACACCCACAGCGCCCAGGCATTGGCCGTCTTTCATGATGGCCACGCCGCCTTCCATCATGGCGGCCATTTGCGGCACGCTCAAAAACGAATAACGGCCGCCGTTGATCATGTCTTCATACACCTTGCTGTCACGCCGCCCCAAAGCCGCCGTGTTGGCCTTGCCGGGTGCAAAATAAGCCGAACTCGGCGCAGCACTGTCCAGGCGTTTCAGCGCCAACGGGTGGCCGCCGTCGTCGCAAATGGCAATGCTCACGGCCCATTTGTTTTTCAGTGCTTCGGCTTCGGCAGCGGCCAAAATGGCGGTGACATCGGCAGTTTCAAGGACGTGGATTGTTTTCATGGCTGTATTCGGGTTGGCCGGGCGCTGGGCCCGGCAGGTTGAGACAGGCCGCATTGTCACAAAAAAGCTAAGGGCAATCAGGCCAAAGCCTTGAATTTATCTAGAATCCGCCCCATCTGCTTGCCATTGCCACACACAGCTGGAATGAGCTAGGCAGTTTTAAAGGAGTTTCATATGTCTGACAACGTTCAAACCATCGACCACACTGCTTTTGGCCAGGGCACATTGCTGGCCGAACGCAACAAGGTTTTGCGCAACACCTACTGGCTGCTGGCTCTGAGCCTCGTACCCACCGTGTTGGGTGCTTGGCTAGGCGTAGCCACCGGCATCACCAAGTCGCTCACCGGCGGCATGGGCCTGATCGTCTTTTTGGGCGGTGCGTTTGGCTTCATGTACGCGATTGAAAAAACCAAAAACTCTGCAGCCGGCGTGCCGGTGCTGTTGGCCTTCACCTTCTTCATGGGCCTGATGCTCTCGCGCATGATCGGCATGGTGCTGGGCTTCAAAAACGGCACCGACATCATCATGATGGCCTTTGGC
>JANOVW010000571.1:0-22665 GCA_031417575.1 Rhodoferax sp.
CACACTGGCCAGCAGGCCGCCCGCTGTTTGCGGGTCAAATATAAGCGGGTACCGGGGGTGTTTCACCCACGCTTCCTGGTTGCGCAAGGCGCGGCGCAGGCGCACATTGGCGCTTTGCAGGCTGCTCACAATGCCGTTGGCCACACATTCTTCTGCACCGTCCAGCATCGGGATTTTGGACATATACAGTTCGGCATCCACCTCTGAAGGGCGGGTCATTTCAACCAAATGGCCCAAAAGCCCAAAACCGGTTAGGTCAGTGGCCGCCGTGGCACCGTGCTCTTTCAGGATTTGCGCCCCCACACGGTTGCTTATCACCATGGATGTCAGGGCCGCATCAATCCAGCGGCCTTTGGCAGCGATGCGTGCATGCGCCGCAAACAAAGTGCCAGTGCCGACTGGCTTGGTCAGAATGAGCACGTTACCGGCCTTCATGCCACCTTTGCTCATCACACTGGCCAGTTTGGGGCTGCCATCGTCGTCGATCAGGCCGTTAACGGCAAAACCCAATGCCAGTTCTTTGCCTTCACCGGTATGCCCGCCAACCAGAGCGCAGTTGGCCTCGCGCAAAACGTCCATCGCACCCGTCATCATCTGAAACAGGATGTCTTCCGTTTTGGATTCAAGCCCGGGCGGCACGGTGACAACGGCGGTAGCCGACTGGGCCTCGCCGCCCATGGCCCAAATATCGCCCAGTGAATGGTTGGCCGCCACTTTGCCAAAAATATACGGGTCGTCAATGAACGAACGGAAGAAATCGATGGAATGCACCATGGCTTTGCCGGGCGGTACCCGCACGACGGCGGCATCGTCCGGGTCTTTGAGCCCAATCAAAACATCGTCCCGGTCTACCGGGTGCAAATTGCCCAGCGCCCTGGCCAGCACCGTGGCGCCGACCTTGGCACCGCAACCACCACATCGCATGGCAATCGCAGAAATCGCCTGAAGCGATTCTTCTTCGTTGAGTTTTACTGCTGAACTGCCAGGGCCAGCAGTCGGTTTGGCCACTGCATTCATGTCCGGGAATTCACTGAATTTGGCCATGAAGCGCCGGTCAATCCAGTCTTTCCAGAGCCACACCCAATCACCCCAAAAGTTAAGCCAACCACGCGATGCCACGGCGTATTTGTCGCCCGTCGAGATAAGTGCCAGCCAGGAGCGCTGGGGCCGGTACGCTTGGGCTGGGGTGCCTTCTACTGCATGGCGCAAATTGGTCGCCAAGGGCGTGCCTTGCCGAACCGCAAAAACCCCGGCTTTTTCCAGTTTGAAATTCACCATGCTGGCGATGTCGCCGGCTGCAAAAACATGCGGATCGGTTAGGGTTTGCAGGGTGTCTTGCACCTCAATAAAACCATCAGCGTCCAGCTGCAGCCCTGTCGTCTTGAGCCAAGGTGCGCCGCCCGCGCGGGTCACCCAAATCACTTCATCCGCTGCCAGGCTTTGGCCATTGGATGTCGTCAAACGGTTGGCCTCTACCTGGGTAACTTCTGCGTTCAAATGCAGGGTCACGTCGCGTTGCCGCAAAACGGTTTCAAAGCGTTTTTGCACCCGCGGGTTGTGGGTAGGCAGCACGGTGGCGCTGCTGGTGAGCAGGTGAAAGGTCAGTGCTTGTGGGTCGCGCCCGATTTGGCTCAGTTCCCGACGCAGCCGCCATTGCATGGCCAGCAGCAGCTCGACACCACCTGCGCCGCCACCTACCACCGCAATGGTGATTTTTCCGGTTTGATGGCGAACCCGGGCGAGCAATGCCAGCCAGCGGTCATTGAACTGTTGAATCGGCTTGACAGGAACCGTATGTGCCGCCGCGCCCGGCACGCTGGCCAATTGCGGTGTTGATCCGATATTGATCGACAACTCGTCATAAGGTACTGGAGGGCGGTTGCGGCACAGCACTTTTTGCTGCGCGCGATCAAGGCCAATGACCTCATCACGATACAGGCGCGCCCCGGCAAAAACGCACAGGCGCGAAAGGTCGATATGCACATCGTCGTAGTCGTAGTGGCCCGCTACATAACCCGGCAACATGCCGGAATAGGGCGTGTGCATGTCGGTGCAAATCAGTGTCAGGCGCACACCCGGTATCGGTTGCATGCCAAATTTTTTGAGCACGATCACGTGGCTGTGGCCACCGCCCACCAGCACGATGTCGCGCAGGACCGGTTGCTCACTCGAATTCATGGATAACCTGCATTCATGTCTTTCAGCAATTGGTTGACCAGCCCGATCAGGGCGGCTTTTTCGGTTTCAGGTGCGAAAAGGTGGGCCCGCTTCTCGCATTGGCGGGCCAGTTTTTCAATGAGTTTGGATTGGTTGGCAACAGGGGGTTTGACTTGCTCGGTTCGAATTCGTTTCAGCAAGGCAGCAAGTTGGGGCGCACTGCCGACTTCAAAGTAACCAGAGTACCCTTTGCCCAACATACCGATATTGCCGTCGATCCGGGAGGCCAATACTGGCGTGCCGCTGCAAACAGCTTCCATGACCACATGGGCACCGCCTTCCATTTTGCTGGCGTGCACCAGTAGGTGCGCCCGCTGGATGCGCCGGCGGGTTGTTTCGTGGTCCAGCCCGCCCAACCAGCGGTAGTGGGGGCAATCGGCGGCAGTTTGCCGGGCTTGCGCAGCCAGTTGCGCGTCCAGCGGGTCGCCCACATGGTCGATCAAAATGCCATCAGCAGGCTGCAACAGGCGTGCCGCGTCAAACAGGGTTTGTGGCAGTTTTTCATCGCGCAAATGCCCCACCATTACCACCCGCAAGTGGCTAGACGTTTTCTGAAGGGCCAGCCGGGGACGGGTTGATTGGAAAATCACCTTGGTTTTGGACCGGTGCTGCAAGGGCAGTTGGTCGACTCCGCGTTCCTGCAAAACAACCAGGGTGTGCGCCAATTCAAGTGATCGTTGCGCCTTTGCGTCGTTCACAATATCGCGGTACAAATCGGTACCGGTCAGCACCACTGCCAGTCCCGGCGCTTTTGCCGCAACACCTTTTGCGCTCGCCCAGGCAACGATGTCATCGGCCGATCGACGGGCGTGCAAAGCCAATAGAACATCGTGAGACGTGCCGCGCCATTGCTGGGCTATGCTGACGTCAAAGTCGCGCTTCAAAAAGCCTGTCCAACGCCATGCCGTCTGCCAATTGCCGTTGTTGGCGTGGGCAGCAGCAGGGGTAACGATCAGTATGCGGGGTTTGGGGAATTGAAGGCGCTCTGGCATCGGACTGCAATTGCAAAGGTTCGTAACAGGGCAACCGTGTCGGTCGTTTGAACAGCCCGATTATTACAAGCAAATTCGAACCATGTTGCCATACCCCTTGACCAGCAGAAAAGGTGATTCTCCAGTCTAATCAACTGCCGTTTTTCCGACGGTTTTTTAAACTTTCAAGGAGTTTCACCATGGTCAGCTTTTCCCCTTCGCGTACTTTCCGCGCTTTGATGACGTGTTCAGTTGTTCTTTTTGGCGGCTTAAGTCACGCACAACAGGTTTTCAAGGTGACAACCATTCCCGAAGAAGCGGCGACTGAACAAGTCAGAAAGTTCGCACCATTGGCCAATTACCTTGAAAAAACTTTGGGCGTTAAAGTGGAATTTACGCCCGTCAGCGATTACCCGGCTGCTGTAGAGAGCCTGGTCAATAAAAAAGTAGATTTGGTTTGGTTTGGCGGTTTTACCCACGTCCAAGCCAGTTTGAGATCGGGTGGCAAGATTGTGCCGTTGGCTCAGCGTGAAGAAGACACCAAGTTCCAGTCGGTGTTTATTGCCAAAACTGACTCCGGCATCAAGTCCCTTGCTGATATGAAGGGCAAACAGGTTTCTTTCGGTTCGCAAAGCAGCACCTCGGGTCACCTGATGCCCAGAAGTTTCCTGCTGCAGGCCAATATCAATCCGGAAAAAGACTTCCGTCGCATCGCGTACAGTGGTGCCCATGATGCAACCATTGCCTCAGTGGTGAGCGGCAAGGTGGACGCTGCAGCGCTTGACATCACTGTATGGAAAAAATTTGTGAGTGAAAATAAGGTTGATACCAAAGCGGTTGACGTGTTCTTCACGACTGCCCCTTACTTTAATTACAACTGGTCGGTTCATGCGGATATGCCTGCTGCCATGCAAGAAAAAGTTAAAGCGGCGCTGCTGGGCTTGAATCCTGCCAATTCCGAACACGCTGAAATATTGCGTCTGAACCGGGCTACCCGTTATGTGCCAACTTCGCCTGAAAATTACAAAGGCCTGGAGTCTGCCGCCCGCAGTGCTGGGTTGTTGTGATTCCTGCGGCCCACTTTCTTGAGAAAAACCGTGCACGACAATTCACCTAACGTTTTGGAGCGAGCGGTTTGAATTTCCATCTTGAGGGCGTCATGGCCCACCACCCGGCTTCACGCGCAGGCGCTCCGGCAGCCCTGAACGGTGTCAGCTTCAGCCTCAACGCAGGTGAGCAGGTCGCTGTCATCGGGCCTTCCGGTGCCGGCAAGACCTCGCTCTTGCAGGTGCTGGCCTGTGCATTGCCTCCGGCTGGTGGGCAGTTCACGTTAAATGGGGTGGCTCCGTGGCAATTGCCCAGACCAGCCCTGCAACGGTTGCGGGGTCAATTGTTTCTGGCGCCGCAGGTTCCGCCGTTGCCGCCACGCCAGCGCGTGGTGACGACCGTGCTTGCCGCCCGGTTACCGGCCATGAGCCTGATGGCCAGCGTGCGATCACTGCTGTATCCCAATGACATTCCAGCCGCTTTCGCCGCTCTGGAGCGGTTTGACCTGAGCGACAAGCTGTTCGAGCGGGTGGACAGGCTTTCGGGTGGCGAGCGTCAACGGGTCGGTCTCGCGCGGGCATTGCTTGCACCGGCCAGCTTGTGGTTGATTGACGAGCCTTTGTCGGCGCTGGACCCAACCCGTGCCAATCAGGCGATGCGAACCCTGGTGCAAGGGGCCCGTGAACGCCAGGCAAGCTTGGTGGCGACCTTGCATCAGGTCGACATGGCGCTGGCCCATTTTTCACGCATCATTGGCATGCGTGCAGGCGCAGTTGCCTTCGATTTGCCGGTGGAACAGGTCACGCCCGACCGGTTGGAAAACCTGTACGAACAGCTGGATGCAGACGCGCGGGATGAGGCAAGGGCGCAGATGCTGGAATTACCGCAGGCCACGCCACTGCCTGCCGTGATGCACTGCCGCTAAGGCTGCGTACTTCGCGCATTTCCCAACCGTCTGGTCTAATAAAGCGCCGTGACAAACGACATTCAAACGCACAGCCCGTTACGCATCAACCAGATCCCAAGCCGTGACCCGGCTTGGTTCAGCCGCGTGTTCTGGATTAGCTTGTGTGTGGTGGCCCTGTGGCCACTTGGGGTTGCAACTGAGTTCAAACCCTGGGTGCTGGTGGAACGTGAAAACCTGAAGATCAGCGGCAAGTTTCTCGCCGGGTTTTGGCCGCTGGTGGTTGACGGCGAATTTCTCCTGATGATTGCCCGTGAAACCTGGCGCACGGTTGCCATTGCAACGGTCGGCATCACCTTGGCTTTGGTACTGGCGATACCTCTGGCAATGGTTAGCACCCGCGTAATGTCGATATCGGCCTTGTCCGGGCGTATGGCTCGCGGGCCATTTTGGCTGCGGCAAAGTGCGCGTTGGTTGTTGATTGTTTTGCGCAGTGTTCCCGAGCTGGTATGGGCTTTGGTGTTTGTGCGTGTGGTTGGCCTCGGGCCTACTGCGGGTGTGCTGGCGATTGCATTGACCTATGGCGGTATGCTGGGCAAGGTCTACGCCGAAATTCTGGAAAGCGGTGAAACCCACGCCACGGAAGCGTTGCTGCGCAACGGAAGCGGACGCCTGCAGGCGTTTTTCTACGGTTTGCTGCCTGTCAACGGCGCAGAACTCACCAGTTACACCGTTTATCGGTGGGAGTGCGCCATCCGTTCGTCGGTCGTGCTGGGTTTTGTAGGTGCGGGCGGTTTGGGGCAGCAGCTCGACAACTCCATGAAAATGTTCAATGGAGGCGAGGTTGCCACCATGTTGCTGGTGTTTGTGGCTTTGGTGGCACTTGCGGACCAAGTGAGTGCGTGGCTGCGTCGATCACTGGGTTAGGTATTTTGAGTTCCCACCATGCATAAAACCAGCGCTGCCAATCTGCCTTACAAACTGCCGGCTCGGCTTTTCAACGCCCGTTGCAAGGCCTGTTGGTTCACTGCTGGTTTGGTGCTGATGGTTGTCGCCAGTTTTTGGTCGCTCAACCTGCAATGGGAACAGTTTTTCTCATTGGGGGCTGCCCAAAGCATGGGCCGCTTTTTGGCTGAATTTTTTCCGCCAGATTTGTCGCCTTCATTCGTGGCCAAAGTGGCTGTCGGTGCCTGGGAGACCTTGGCCATGTCTGCTTTGGGGACGGCCTTGGCTGCAGTTCTGGGCTTGGCCTTGGCATTGCCGGCCAGCCGGATCCATGCAGGTGATCGCGGCATCGCCCGTGCGCCAACACGCTTGTTTTTGAATATTTTGCGCAGCATTCCTGAACTGGTGTGGGCGGCCCTGTTGTTGATTTCGGCAGGGTTGGGGCCTTTTGCGGGAACGTTGGCGCTGGCATTACACACGGCAGGCGTGTTGGGGCGTTTGTTTGCCGAAGCGGTAGAAAATGCGTCGCGGGGCCCTGGTGATGCATTGCGTGCACAAGGTGTCGGAAACGGACGCATTTTTCTCTACGCAACCTTGCCGCAGGTATTGCCCCAACTGCTGAGCTACACCTTGTACCGCTGGGAAAACAACATCCGCGCGGCAGCCGTTTTGGGTGTGGTCGGCGCGGGTGGTTTGGGGCAGCTGTTGTCTTTCCACATGGGCTTGTTTCAGATGAACAAGACAGCAACCATTCTGGGGGCCATGTTGTTGATGGTGGCGCTCGTAGATGCGCTAAGCCTGGGGGCCAGGCGTTTGATGACCCGTTAACCTGCGCACCTGAAAACCGCTTATTGTGGTTCGATTTTTGCGTCTTTGATCGCTTTGGCCCACTTAACGGTTTCGAGCCGGTTGCGCTGTGCCAGGGCTTCAGGCGTGCCCGGTTCCACTGCAAAGCCCAATGAGGCGAACCGTTCCTGTATATCTTTGCTTTGGGCCGCTACATTCACCGCCTGGTTCAATTTGGCGACGATATCGGGCGGTGTGGCAGCGGGTGCAAACACGGCGAAATACGCGATCAGTTCATAGTCTTTAAGGCCCAGCGCTTCGTTCACGGTAGGCAGTTCAGGAATGGCAGGCGACCGCTTCGATGACGTTACCGCCAGGCCCCGGATCTTGCCGCCCTTGATTTGCGGCAACATCACGGCGAAATCTGCACTGAACATCATCACCTGGCCGCCGATCAGGTCGGTCATGGCGGCGGGCCCTCCTTTATAGGGCACGTTGGTCATTTGCACACCCGTCATGCTGGCCAGTACTTCGGACGAGACCAATTGCGAGGTGCTCGCACTGGCAAATGTCACCTGGCCTGGCTTGGCTTTGGCCAGATCAATGAACTCACGCAGGGTTTTGGCGGGCACGTCGTTGTTCACCGCGACGATCAACGGCACGGAGCCCAGGTAGCCGACAGGCGCAAAGGCTTTGTCTTGGTCGTAAGGCAAAGACTTCATCAAGTACTTCAAGGCTGCATTGGTGCTGTTGGTGCCAATCAGGATGGTGTAACCATCTGGCGCTGATTTGGCGGCTGCGTCAGCACCCAACATGCCGTTGACGCCCGCCTTGTTTTCCACAACGATGGTTTGGCCCAATGTTTCGCCCATTTTGGTGGCAAAGGCGCGGCCAATCTGGTCGGTGGCACTGCCCGCTGCAAAGGGAACAATCGCCTTGATGGGTTTGTTGGGAAAGGGTTGGGCAAATGCGGCCAGCGCGCTCGCAGACAGCACCGTAATCAGCAGGGTTTTCATGTTCATGGGGTTCCTTCAGGGGCCGGGTAAAAAATCAAGCTATGGAAACAGGCCAAACGCCCAAAGCCGGACGCCCATTTTGACCGAAGTCTGAATCAGGGCTTTTTGGCTTTTGCAGCCGCCACATCCAGGGCCAACTCTTCACCGCTGCGGTAGTGGGGCACCTTGAAAGTCAGGCGTTTGGTGCGTTGTATAAAACTGTTGCTGCCCTGAACTTCTTCTTTCCAGTACTTTTCTGCCAAGGCCAAGTTGCGGGGTACGTCAATGTCCCAGCCGTCGCGCGAGCCTTGGCCACCAAACATGTAGAGCTTGCCGTTGATCATCTTGAAGCTGTCTGCGTCGCCACCCCACGGAATGCCATACACAATGCCATTGGCGCAATAACCGTTGTACTCCGGCAGGTATTTTCTGGGTGTTTTGTCGAACAGGGCCTTGTGTTCTGCGCTCGAAAACCGGAAATTAACACCTGCAAATTGGCTGCTGATTTCGGGTTTGCCCTGAACATATTTGTTCATCGTCCAATAGGCCACCACGTCGGCGCCTTTGAGCATCACGCCACCACTGGCCACCTCATCGGGCACCGCATTCACGGGTTTGAGCTCGCCCGAAGGGTTTTGCGCCAGCATGGCGCTACAACCCGCCAGTGAAAACACCACCGCAGCCGCAGATAACCGACGGGTAATTGCTGCGGCGCGGGTGGCTGTTGTATGAAGCGGTGCAGTCATTTGAGATCCTTCTGATGGGGTGGCGTTTGCGGGTTGGAGTGTGTTGGAACGATTCGGTACCTCAGGGCTTTTTGGCTTTGGCTGCAGCTACGTCGCGCGCAATATCTTCACCACTTTTGTAATGGGGCAGTCGAAAGACCATGCGTTTGCTGCGTTGCCAAAAGCTGTTGCTGCCGGCAACTTCTTCTTTCCAGTATTTTTCAGCCAGTGCCAGGTTTTTTGGCACGTCTACCTCAAAACCATCTTTGGAACCTTGTCCGCCAAAAATGTACAACTTGCCGTTCACCATGGACCAGGTATCGGCATCACCGCCCCACGGGATGCCATAGGCAATGCCATTGGCGCAATAACCACCAAACTCGGGCAGGTATTTTTGGGGTTCCTTGTCAAACAGCGCCTTGTTCTGCGCGTTGGCAAAACGAAACGTCACACCTTCGTAAACACTCTTGAACTGGCTGGTGCCTTGGGTGTATTTGCCTTGCGTGAAATAGGTTGTGACATCGGCCCCTTTGAGCATCACGCGGCTGTCTTGTTCATCTGCCACGGCGTTGACCGGGCGCAAAGCACCCGTCGGGTTTTGCGCGTCGAGTGCGCCACAACCGGCGAGCGCGACAACCAAGGTGGCTGCGAACAGCAGTTTTTGGCTTTTCATGTTTGGGTTCATGTTTTTGGTTTTCCAATTGGATTCATCAACGGGTTCAGGGATTCTGTGAGTCTGGACAAGGCACCGGATTTGGCACGTTTCGCCTTGCGGGCTTTTTGTTCGACGTAGGGTGTTGGCCAACCCAGGATTTCGCTCAGGCGTCCGGCACGGCTTTGCAAGTCGGCCCAATTGCGGCCGCCCAAGTGGGCAATGCCATAGCGGTAACTGCCCAGCCATTTGAAGTCGCGCGCGATCGAGCCTTTGTCTTTGGGAAAAGGCATGAGCAGCAAATCGGGGAAAGCCAGCATGGCTTTGGCCACTTGTTGGCGGCCCGGCATGATGACGCTGTCAGATGCGCCTTCTGAATCAAAATTGCGATAGACCAAGCTGGACGCCACCCGCGCGGTCGGTTTGCTTTGGCGGGCTGTTTGTGGGTGTTGGCCTTGCGCCAGCGCCAGCGCCATGCCGTGCAGGTCAATGCCGTCGACCCGCTGATACAGATCTGAAAACTGTGAGGCCATGCGCGGATTGAATTCAATGATGGTCAGTTTGCCGCTGGTTTCATCATAAAAAAACTCCATATTGAACAGCCCATGGTCAAAGCCGACTTCGGTGAGGAATTTTTGGGCGTAATGCAAGGCGCGTTGCTGAACTGGCGTGGGCAAGCGGCTGGGGTAATCCCAGCGCATGAAGGCCTGGGTGTCGGGGTACATCACGGCATCCACCACACCCAGTATCGAGGCCTGGCCTTTCCAGACAAACCCATCCAGGTTGAACTGTTGGGCCGAGACGGCTTCTTCCAGCATGAGGCGGTGGGCACTGGTGTGCCCTGGCAGCCGTTTCTGGAAGACGCGTTCAAAGGGTTCGACCAGATGCCGGATAACCCACAGCTCCCAGCGGCCAAAACGGGTGTGGTCGTGCAGTTCTTGCTGCGACGCAACTTGTTTGGCCAATACCGAGAAGGCCGCTTTGATCGGTTTGACAAACGCCGGGTAGTTCAGACCTGCCGGAATGGGTGCCCCATATTCTGCATCCAGAATCTGGGCTGGCACACTGGCTTCCGGGCAAACCCGGTTCAAGACCTGGCGCGCGTACAACTTGTGCTGACACGCCAGCACGGCATTCACCGAGGTACCCGGCCAGCCCATTTTTTCAGCCAACAGGGCCGCGGTTAACGCGCCGAATTGCTCGTGGCTCGAAACCACCGACAACCAGCCAGCCGTCTTGGCCTTGGCGGCCAATTGATTCACCATGCGTTCCATGTCAAAAAACACCAGCTTGGCATTGCTGGGGAAGGAAAACAAATCAAAACCGGCATGGTCCGCCGGAGCCAGCCCTTGTTCGGCAAAAACACGTCCAAAACCAATGGCATCAAAGTCGTAATTGAACAGCGTCAAGGTTGTATTTTTTGTCATGGGTCGGGGCATTTCAGGCGTGCAGCAAGGCTATCTTGTCGGCGGCACGCAAGGTGGTTTGGTAACCGGCGGCAATCGCGCGCTCGCGGAACTCTCGGGACAGGTTGACGTAATAGCCAAATTCAGGGTGTAAGGTGAGGGTGGCGGCCAACACGTCGGGCTGGGTCAGGGCGCGTTTGCGCAGGTCGCCTGCGCGGTATCGCTCGGTACCGGCAGGGGCCTTGTCTTCGTGGGCTGATGCGTCTATCGCCAGTATTTTGTCTGCGCCCAACTGGCGGGCCAGCCGCACCGGCAGCGGTTGGTGGTGGTCAGGGTCAACGTATTGCTCGCCGCGAATCC
Source organism: Rhodoferax sp. (assembly GCA_031417575.1). GTDB lineage: Bacteria > Pseudomonadota > Gammaproteobacteria > Burkholderiales > Burkholderiaceae_C > JANYCG01. Next base: position 11,009 of record JANOVW010000571.1, read on the forward strand.
GCACCGGGCTGAATTGGCCCTCGATGGCGCAACTGGCTTGCACGGCAATGCCGGGGTCGCCAGCGTTGAAGCCAATCAGTTGGTGGTCTTTTCGTCGGGTTGCCACGCAAACGGCAGGCAAGCGCAGTTGTTCGAGCAGGGCACCGTTGACCTCGCGGTTCACCAAGCTGGCAATGGCGGCGCCACTGATGCGTTCAGGGCTGCCAAGTGCCCACCGCGCCAATGCGGCGGGCTGCACATCCAACGCGAGGCGTTCAATGTCTTGAACCGAGCGCCCACAGGCGTACATCACAGCGACCAGCGCACCCGCAGATGCGCCCACCACCAAATCCGGCTTGACACCCAGCTCAGCCAGGGCTTTCAGCACGCCCACATGCACAAAACCACGTGGCCCGCCCGAGCTGAAAACCCAGGCAATACGGGGCTTGCGCAGCAACGCCACAGCTTTGGGCGCTTCGTCGTCGGTGTGGTCAGTATCTGGCGCAAAGGTGCAACCGGTACCGCCCAACGCTGCAACGCCCGCAACAGCCATGCCCATCACGGCGCGGCGGCGGCTGAGGCGTGAAACGGGTCGCGCGTTCAGCTTGACGGGTGGGGCATGGTGCAAAACGGTGTCTCTCGTTGTTTGTTTTTGCTGTCGCCTGGCACTGGTGCGGGAGTCGGTTTGCGTGGGGGGCAAATTGCCCTACAGCGCGACCGTCCGAAATCCGGCAAAGATGTCGGAGCGCTGTGGCATGAAAAAGTTCCGGTAGTGCACGTGGTGCATGCGGGCATGGGTTGCAAAGGAGCCGCCGCGCAGCTCGCGATGGTTGCCAAACCAGGGCGCCGAGTATTCGCGGTAGGGACCCGGTGTGAAGCCCGGGTAAGGCGCAAAGTTGTCAGCCGTCCACTCCCATACCGAATGACCCCAATGGAAGTGCTTGGATTGAAGCGCGGCATATTCCCACTCGGCTGCGCGGGGCAAGCGCCGTTTGGCCCATTGGCAATAAGCCTCGGCTTCGAACGCGTTGACATGGATCACCGGGCCCATGGGCTCCAATGGCAAATAGTGGTCAAACCAACGCTGCTGCCAGGTGCCGTCGCTTGCCTTGCGCCATGTTTCAGGGTGGCCAAACCCGAAATTGGCCCGCCAAACACCCGCGTCGCCAGGCCAAAAGGCTGGGTTGTCATACCCACCCGCTTCAACAAAACGGCTGAATTCACCAGCGCTCAGCGGTGCGCTGTCGATGGTGAACGGGGCCAAGTTATAGGTTTGGGTGCCGATTTCATTGTCAAAAACAAAGTCGGGCAGGCTGGTTTGATCAACTTGGCTGGCCGCATCTTCCTCGGCGCTCAAAAGGCGACCCGTGGCTAGGGGGCCACCTGCTAGCTCCACCTGACCTTGTGGGTGGTTGCGCGGCTGCAGTAGCCCGGCAGGTGCGCTGTAACCCAGGCTGGACCGCATCCAGCGCAGCGCTTCGGCATGCATGTCTTCATGAAACAACGCCAGGCGGTGGTGGTAGAAGCCGGTCCCAGAATCGGGAATGGTTTCAATGCAGGCTTCCAGCTGAGCCTGCATCAGGCTTTGCAGGCTGGCCCGAGATGGCAAGGCGATTTCCCAGCGCATGGCATGTGCCGACCGGGCTGAATCAAAGTGGGCGTCCGGGCTGCCAAAACGCGGCGCGGTTTGGCTGGTGGCAAAACCCGCTGCATCCCGCGCATGCGGTGCGCGCAGTACCCAATATTCGGCAAACCAGGTCAAGTGCCCCAGCTCCCAGGCAATCGGGTTGATGCCTTCGCGGCAGGGGGGCAGCCACTGGGCGCCGCTCAGGTCTTGCACACATGCCCAGGTTTGGGCTCGGCTGTCGCGCAGCGCCAGCGCCAGGGCATCACCCGCGAGATGGCGTGCGCCGGGGGCTGCCCCATCTGCTGGCTTTAAAAGGGGAGATGTCATGCCATCAGGGGCCAAGCAAGGTGCTGAAAAAGGGATTCAATGCCAGAGCACATCAGGATCAAAGCGTGGAAACGAGGTGAAGTATGCCACCGTGTTTGGCGAGCGGCGTGCTAGCCAAACCCTAAAAGCGGGGGTTGCGCGTGTGAGTCGGCAAAGAACCCGAATACTTACGGTGATGGGCCGCCAAATCGCAAAACAATCATCAAATCCACTGGATGGCGCGTGGTTCGGAGCTGGTTCAGTTGGGTCGTTTGCGTTTTTTAGTTTTACGAAAGATGCCAATATGGCTAATAAAAATTATTTTATTTACGTTTTTAAAAAATTAATTTATTAAAAATAAGTATATTTAATATTCATTTAATAGCTGATTGTTCAATCATTAAATCATCAATTAGCCATTTTTATAGAAATAAAATATGAGAATTATATAAATAACCCTGCGGTATTAAAGGCTTGGGCTGCCCGGGCCCGTAAGGCGCCCAGGTCGCCTAAACAGCAGCTGTCAACTTCAACGGCAACCCATCACGGGGCTTGGCGATGGGCGCGAAGGCGTAATCGGGGGCATAACCGCTGGGCACGCTCCATTGCCAACTGCGCAGCAGCGGCAGCAAGACAGCCTTGACCTGCATCTCGGCGAAATGCAGCCCCATACACATGTGGGCACCCCCGCCAAAAGGTGCCCAGGCAAAGGCGTGGCGGCGGTGCTCGGCCCGTTCAGCTGAAAAGCGCTCGGGGTCAAACTTCTCCGGTTCAGTCCACCATTCAGGTGAACGATGCACCTGGATGGGGAAAACCGCCACCGGCGTACCCGCCGGAATCTTCTTGCCGTGGATTTCTACATCCACTAAGGCCCGCCGGGCTATGGTGGGCAAAGGTTGGTACAGCCTGAGCGATTCCTTGAACACCAACTCGATATCGGTCATCAGCGCCAGATCGTCCAGGGTGGGCCCCTGCCGACCCGTGGCCTCGATGTGGTTGGCCGTTTTTTGCGCTTCGGCGCGCAGGCGGGTTTGCCACTCGGGGTGTTTGGCCAGCGCGTACACCATGGTGGTGATGGCGCTGGTCGTGGTGTCATGGGCCGCCATCATGAGAAAGATGAGGTGGTCCACAATTTCTTCGTCGCTGTATTGCTTGTCTTGCTCATCACGCGCATGGCACAACTGCGTGAACAGGTCGTTGCCATCGCTGGCGCGGCGCTGGCCAATGCGGTCGCGGATAAAGGTCGCCAACCGGGCCCTCCCGGCAACGCCTTTGGCATAGGTGCGCCCCAGCACAGGCACCCGCACCACGGCTACTGAGGCGGCCACCAGGTCACTGAAGTCGTCACTGATCTGGTCAATTTCGTCATCAAGCTGGGTGCCCAAAAACACATCTGCCGCGATGGCCAGGGTGAGCCGTTTGATGGCCGGGTAAAACTTCAGCTGGCCCTGGGCTCCCCATTGCGCCACGCTGGCTTCAATGCGTGGGCTCATTTTGGCCAGGTAACGCTCCAGCGCCTCATGGCGAAAGGCTGGCAACATCAGGCGCCGGTGCCAGCGGTGGTCTTCTGCGTCACGCAACATCAGCCCGCGCGGAAACAGGTCGGCCAGTACCCGTTCCCAGCCCTGTTTGGCCGAAAAACGGCCGGCGCGGTCAAACAACACCACTTCGTTGGATTGGGCCGACATCAAATAAACCGATTCCTTGAACATCCACCACCCGCGCGAAACCGGCCCGCACTTGGCGTGCACGCGCTGGGCAAAAGCCAGGGTGTTGGAGAGAAAACGCGCTTCGCTCACCAGCGGCCAATCGCCTGTGCTGGGGATGTGATCCAGCGGCGGGCGGGGCGGGCGGGTACCCGGTGCAGGGGTGGCAAGTTTGGCATCAGTCATGACAGGCGACGGGTTGGGTTGACGAAAGTGTGCAGTGTCGCCATTTTTTGGGCCTGCGCCATCGCCGGGTGTCGCGTTCGCGCGGCGGCGCTGGAAAGGCTGTGGTAACTTTATGCAGATTCAAGGAAACCCTGCATGCAAGCCACCCAAAACACACAATACAAAACCGCCGTCGAACATTTCGACGTGCTCGTCGTCGGGGCAGGTATTTCGGGCATAGGGGCCGCTTGGCACCTGCAAACGCAAAGCCCTGGTACGACCTATGCCGTGCTGGAATCCAAACCCACATTTGGTGGCACCTGGGTCACGCACACCTACCCCGGCATCCGGTCAGACAGCGACCTTTACACCTTTGGCTACCGGTTCAAGCCCTGGAGCGGTGCGCCGATTGCCACGGCCGAAGAAATTTTGAACTACATGGGCGAGGTTATTCAAGAGAATGGCCTGGCCCCGCACATCCGTTACGGCCATGCCATTTTGTCGGCTTCGTGGTCGACGGCGCAGCGCCGGTGGGCGTTGCAGGTTCGCCAAGAGGCCACCGGCCAAGTGGTGCAGATGACCGCCGGGTTCTTGTGGATGTGCCAGGGCTACTACGACCATCACAAGGGCTACACCCCTGAATGGCCGGGCATGCAAGACTTCACCGGCCGCATCGTGCACCCGCAAAACTGGCCGCAAGACCTGGATTACGCCGACAAACGTGTCGTGGTTATTGGCTCGGGTGCCACCGCTGCCACGTTGCTGCCAGCCATGGCAGCACACTGCGCACACATCACGATGTTGCAGCGCTCACCCACGTATTTTCGTACCGCCCGCAATGTGAATGAACTGGCTGACATGTTGCGCCAGTTACAAATCCCTGAAGAATGGACGCATGAGATCGTGCGCCGAAAAATCCTGCTTGATCAAACCCAGTTTCAGGTGCGCGCTTTGGCCGAGCCGGATGCCGTCAAACGTGATTTGCTGAACAACGTGCGCAGCTTTTTGGGTGACAAAGTGGATGTCGACAAGCACTTTTCGCCAAACTACCGCCCTTGGCAGCAACGCGTGGCGTTTATTCCGGATGGTGACCTGTTTCAGGCCATAGCCAAAGGCCAGGCCTCAGTGGTTACCGACGACATCGACACGTTTACCCCCAGCGGCATACGCCTCAAATCGGGCACCGAGCTGCCCGCCGACATCATTGTCACCGCCACCGGCTTCAACCTCTGCGCGCTGGGTGGTATTGCGTTCGAGGTTGACGGCAAGCCGCTGGATTTTGGCAACACCGTCAGCTACCGGGGTGCCATGTTTACCGGTGTGCCCAATATGGTGTGGGTGTTTGGCTATTTTCGCTGGAGTTGGACCTTGCGTGTCGACGTTCTGGGCGATTTTGTGTGCCGCCTGCTGGCGCAGATGAAAACGCGCGGCAGCACAATGGTGACACCGGAACTGCGGTCACAAGATCAGGGCATGGCGCTGAAAGCCTGGATCGCGCCTGACAACTTCAACCCGGGGTACCTGGCGCGCGGTGTGCATTTGCTGCCCAAGCAAGGTGTTGTCGAGCCTTGGCGGCATGACCAGGATTACATCAAAGACCTGCGTGAGCTACCCTTGGCCGACCTGGACGACGGCGCACTCCGGTTCAAATAGCAGGGCTCTTTTTTTCAAACAGCGGGTGGCGGAATCGTTGGGTTGCGCCGGTGCTGGATGTCCTGCATCCGCACGTCAATAAATTCAAGCAGTGCCGGTTGGGCCGGAATGATGTAGTAGTGGTCGTGTTGTATGCCATCGAACACGGCTGCAGCAACGTGCGCGGGCTCGAACCCATGGTCCAGAGCTGTTTTGAACTTTGCCGCCAGCGTTTGAACGTCATGCGTCAAAGCCGTCAAATCAGTTGAGGGGCCAAACGCTGCCGGGCGGTTGCGCTCGGCTTCCATGATCCGGGTTCGGATCAAGCCGGGGCACAACACCGAAGCCGAAACATGGGCCCCCACCGCTTTGAGATCTTTGTACAAACCCTCGGTAAAGCAAGACACCGCGTGTTTGTAAACGAAATACGGGTTGCTGCCGGTAACCAACCCGGCCACCGAAGCGGTGTTGACAACATGCCCCGGTGCGCCACCGGCCAACATGCGCGGCACAAATTCACGCACGCCATACAAAACGCCCAACAGGTTCACCCGGTGAATCCATTCCCAGTCTGACAAGGGGGTTTCCCACGCCAAGGTGCGCAGCGCCGGTGTAGCCACGCCCGCGTTGTTGCACAAAACATGAACCACCCCATAGGCGTTGTAGGCCGCATCAGCCAGCGCTTTCACCTGTGTTTCAGACGAAACGTCTGCCTGAACCGCAATCGCCGTGGCCCCCAAATCAGTTAGCTCGGCCAGGGCCTTCTGCAACGACGCGGCCTCGATATCTGACAGCACCAGTTTGAGCCCATGCTGGGCAAACTGGTGGGCCATGGCCAACCCGATACCGCTCGCGGCTCCAGTGATAACGGCAACTTGCCCTGGCATCAATCGCATGGGTTTCTCCTCAAATCAAGTGGGGGTTGTAAAAGGCTGCAACCCAAACATGATAGAACGGGTAAGCTTCGGCCATGCGATTTTCAAACCATTCTTGCGGGTTGCCGGGCAATTTGGCCGGTCGTGCTTTTCGTGCCGCTCGTGCGGTTATTCCAATCGGGGCGGTTGCGGCGGCCTGGCTCGCGTTGGCTGCGCTGGCACCAGCCTGGGCGACTGACTATGCCCGTGAAAAACGCTTTGCTGAAGAAGTAACCGCCCAGTTGGTGGTTGGCGAAGCCGTTCAATTGCCGCTGGCTGGGCAGCCCGGTTTTTTGGGCTTATGGGCCGAAGGTTCGGGTAAAACCAAACCGGCCATCGTGCTGGCCCACAGTGTCGGAACCCACCCAGACGAAGGCGTAACCGGAGAACTTCGCAAGCGCCTGCATGACATGGGCTACAGCACCCTGGCGATTCAAATGCCGGTTGCCGCCAAAGAAGCCAAAGTGGACGACTATTTCCCCCCGTTATTCCCGCTGGCGGGTGCCCGCTTGGATGCCGCCGCCCAGTGGCTGGCAACGCGGGGTTATGCCCGTACTGTGCTGGTCAGCCACACCATGGGCTCGTGGATGGCCAATGTGTATTTTGACAAGGCCGCCGTTGACAAACCAGGCGCCTCCAGCCGCTATGCAGCGTGGGTCTGCATGTCGCTCACCGGCGGTTATTCATTTGCAACCCGCAATTACCCGTTCCCGATACTCGATTTGTACGGTGAAGACGACATCGGGGTGGTGGTCTCGTCCGCCTGGCGGCGCAATAGCCTGCTGAAGCTGGCCGCCACCGGTTCACAGCAAGTGAAGGTGGCCGGAGCCGACGCGCAGTGGCGCGGGAAGGAAGGGGCGGCTGCGGGGGTGATTGACGGGTTTATTCGGCAGGTTTTTCCTTGATGGGGGTGTGCCAGCGCACAGACAGGCTATTTGCAATCTTTGATGATGGGCGACCGAATACCCGGTAAGCCCTCAAGGAATCAAAAATGCTCAGCAAGAAAGAAATCGACTGCCTACGTGCGTGCAATGAATGCGCGGCGGCTTGCCTCCAATGTGCATCCGCATGCCTGAAGGAGGCAGACCCAAAATCCATGGTCCGGTGCATCTCGCTGGATCTGGAATGTGCCGATATCTGCCGCCTCGCGGCGTCGTCCATCGGCAGGAGCGGTGAGCACGTCAAGGCAGTCTGCGCCCTTTGCGCCACAGCCTGTGAAACCTGCAGTGCCGAATGCGCAAAACATGAGATGGACCATTGCAAACAGTGTGCGCAGGCCTGCAAGCTTTGCGCAGCCGCCTGCAAGGCCATGACAGCATGATGAACGGCAACTACGGCTGGATGCATGGCTACGGCGGGCCGTGGGGAACCACACTGCTGGTCATCGTCGTGGTCGGTGTCGTGACGTGGATTGCCTTACGGGGCCGCAAATGAGCGATCACAACGCTGAATGCCCCTGACGCCCTGCAAGAGATCAGCCCATGGCGCATTCGCGCCACATCTGATACCAGACCTGCTGGATTTTGGGCGTCAAGGTGTCATCCGTCTTCGCGCGTGCAAAGCGCAATTCAGGCTTGCGTTGGCAGGCAGACCCAATCCCTCACAGGCCCGATAGGGCCGTGAAGTCCTTCCGAGCTTTCAAGTGGCAATGCTGAGTGGTTTTTTATCAGACCAGGGCTGGCTGGCCTCAAACGCGGCCGCCGCTCGAAAGATGTCTGTTTCCTGGTGGCTCCTTGCCACCATCTGCAGCCCCACCGGCAATCCGGCCCGGGTCCACCCGGCGGGGATGGAGGCAGCGGGTTGCCCCGTCAGGTTGAACGGGTAGGTGTAGTACACCCAATCCACAGCGTTGCGGTCCTGCAAGTGGGGTGGCGTGTTCAGGCCTACGTCAAATGCGGGGCAAGGCAAGGTGGGCGTGAGCAGCAAGTCGAAGCGCTCAAAGAACAATCGCATCTTTTCCCGCAACTCGTAGCGGCGAAACACCTTGGCGTAATACGCCTCAGAAGTCTGCGCCAGGGCGTCCTTGAGCATGTCTGCCACGGTGGGATCCAACAGTTCGCGCTGTTCCGTGAGTTGCTTTTTCAGGCGCACGCCGACACCCGCATAAAACTCGGAGGTCCACAAATCCACTGGGTCTTCCTCCATCACCCGATCCACTTCGATCACTTGGCAGCCCAGGTCCTCGAACACGCGCGCTGCGCGCTCGGCGATTGCAGCCACCTCCGGATCAGGCCGGGCATAGCCCAGGGTGCGGCTCCAGGCGATGCGCAGGCCCTTCACGGGCCGCTCGCAGGCCCCTACAAAATCCGGCACGGCAGCCGCCACCGAAAACGCGTCGCGCAGGTCATGGCCACTGATGACCGACAGCAGCAGCGCTGCGTCGCGCACGGTGCGCGCCAAGGGCCCAACATGCGCCAGCGTCGGCGTTGCCGAGACCGGGTACACCGGAACACGGCCAAACTGGGGCTTGATGCCGAACAGCCCGCAGAGCGACGCCGGGATCCGGATCGAGCCGCCGCCATCAGTGCCCAAAGCGAAGGGCGTGATGCCAGCGGCCACACTGGCTGCCGCGCCGGCGCTTGATCCGCCGGGCGTCTTGCCGGTGTGCCAGGGGTTACGCGTGATACCGGTCAGGGGCGAATCGCCCACGGCTTTGCAACCGAATTCGCTGGTGGTGGTTTTGCCGATGATGCAGGCGCCGGCCGCGCGCAGGCGCTCCACCGAGGGTGCATCGGCGGTGGCCAGGTTGTCCATCATGGCCTTGGAGCCAAAGGTGAATTTAAGGTCTCTGACAGCGATCAGGTCCTTGACCGAGATCGGCAGCCCGTGCAGGGGCCCCATCGGTTGGCCCGATTTGAGTGCCAGATCGGCACGTTTGGCGGCCTCCAGCGCCTGCTCAGGGGCATAGCTGGCAAAACAGTTGAGTTGCGGATTGATGCGCTCGGCGCGTGCCAGCGTTGCCTGCATCAACTCGACTGCAGAGATCTGTTTGGCGGCGATGGCGCGCGACAGTTCGATTGCGCTTTGGAAAGCAAAGTCAATGCTCAAGGGGACTCCTAAAGGGTATGCCACAACCCAGTGCATCGTGGGTACCGGACGCGTGTGAACCAGTGGGTTGCGTCTAGGCCCAGTGGCCAGGCTGGTCAATTTCCAGATTGATTTTAGGGTTGAACTGCAGGAGTAGGCACCGCCTGCACTCCATCGATTTGCCATTCGCTCCAAGGTCTGCCACCGCGAAGTCAATGAACCTACACAGCTTAGGGGTCATGCCTCGATCAGGCACCAGCATTGATCTGGGAGGCAAAACGGTCGGACCCATGTTGAGCAAGAAGATGAAGCTTGCGGGGCGCTGATCCCCCGCTTGGTGAAGCTTCCCCCGTTACCGGAGGCCGAAGAATGACAAGACAGCGATGATGATGACGACTGCGCCAACCAGGTAAACGATGCTGCTCATGGAGTGCTCCTTTGTAGAAAATGTGAGAAAGGTCCAGACGAGATGTCATGCATGAAGCTGTGCATCGCGTCCGAACAACCATTAAAACGCGCGTTCCCAGGGCTGTCTGTGTGCCAGCGCACACACAGTCCAAAAGGCTGTGCCTAGAATGGTTGGCAGTCGCGGCTTCTTTGAGGCTCTGGCCCCGGCTGCTCCATTCAAGAGGCTCTGGTGTGGTGTGCTCCAGGAAAAACGGCCATGGCAGATTTATCAAAACCTGGCGACGCGTCACCGGCCCCAGGCGGTCTTGGGTTTGCCATCAAGAAGGTCTTCAGTTGGCTGCTGGACTGGTTCGCCATCCAAACCCTGGCCGTCAGGCTGAGTGTGCTGCTTGTGGCTGCACTGATCCCGGCCACCGGCATCTATTCGTTCACGCTCCTGCATCAACAGGCCGCGCTGGCTGCGGAGGTCAAGGCCATGGTGGTTGCCGGGAAAAGCAGCGAGGGGATGTGGACGTTCAATGACAAACTGCCCGTTGTGTTTGGCACGGGCTCGGTACTGAGCTTTCTGGACGCCAGCCCGGTCGAGCGCATCACGGTGGTCTATGAGCCCCTGTTGTGGAACGCATCAGAGCGCATCTTCCTGATCGAATCAAATGGCAGGCAATACGCCTACTATCCCAGCGACATGGAGAGCAAGATCGTTGCCGACAAGGCGGTCAGCGCACCCTGGGGCAGCAAGCTGGTATTTATCCCCCGCGCTGAGCTCCAGCTGAGCGCGCTGGACTTGTTCGCACGCCTGGACCAGCGTTTTGCCGAGGCCAGACCACGGTCTGAAAAAGACAGTTGGAAGGCCGGTGCCAGTGGCGTGTTGTCGGTGGCACTGACATTGGGTGTGCTGGCCTTCCTGGTTGTTCAGTTCAAGGCCCAATACAAGTCCCTCAAGTTCATCGAGCCCAACCAGGTGAGTGGTTCCATCAACGATCTGGTGGGCATGGACGACATCAAGGCGGAGGTCGCCCAGATCAAGGATCAATACCAGCGCCGCACGGAATACGCGGAGTACGGCATCAGCAAGCCCTTCAATGTCATGTTCAGCGGCCCGGCTGGCACCGGCAAGACCAAACTGGCCAGCTACCTGGCCAAAGAGTTGCACCTGCCGATTCTGTTTCATTCGGCCGCCAACCTGGAAACGGGTTTTGTGGCCGGCGGCTCGAATACGCTGGGTCGCATCATGACCATGGCCAGGAGACGCCGACAGTGCATCGTCTTTCTGGATGAGGCGCAGGACCTGTTCATGAAGCGCGGGGGCCGCCGCAAGTTTGACGACGACACCGCCAATACGCTGCTGTCTGTGCTCGACGGCGTACGCAGCAAGAACGAAGCCGAAATCATCTGGATCGTGGCCAGCAACTTCAACAGCGAAACCATGGAGATGGATGAGGCCATGCTGCGCCGCTTTCAAATGAAGGTGGACTTTCGCATGCCCAACCGTGACGAACGCCTGGCCATCATTGGCCACTACCTGAGTCTGCGCGCGGGCAAGGTGTTGCCCGACCTGGACCTGCGCCACCTGGTGGATGTCACTGAGGGCCGCAGCCCGGCCGACCTGGAGACCATCGTCAACCAGGCCGGTATCACGGCCGTCCAGGCGGGCGAGATGATTGGCGCCGATACGCTGATGGAGGCGGCCGAGCGCGTGCTGGTGGGCAATGTCAACACCCACACGACCCAGGAACGTGACCGCGATCGCCGCATCATTGCGGTTCACGAGTGGGGTCACTTTCTGGTGGACTTTGAGCATGAGCGCCGCCTGACCCAGGGCAACTGGGTGCAGATCCTGGCCGACATGAAGACTGTCAAGATTTCGCTCAAGGCCAATGCGCGAACCAACGC